>JAZKDY010000075.1:0-47836 GCA_040387325.1 Pseudomonadota bacterium
CGCGCCGAGGTCAGCGACGTGGCCAACGCCGTGCTGGACGGCACCGACGCCGTGATGCTGTCGGCCGAGACCGCCGCCGGCAAATACCCGCTGGAAACCGTCATCGAGATGGCCAAGATCTGCCACGCCGCCGAAGGCCATGAAGACTTCGAGCTCGAAGCCGACTTCACCGGCAAGACCTTCCAGCGCATTGACCAGAGTATTGCCATGGGCGCGCTGTTCACCGCCCACCACCTGGGTGCCAAGGCCATTGTGGCGATGACCGACAGCGGCTCCACTGCGCTGTGGATGAGCCGCCACCTGATCCGCGTGCCGATTTACGCGCTGACCTCCAAAAAGGCAACACAGCGCAAGATGGCGTTGTACCGCAATGTGCGCCCGCTGTTTATCGACACCAGCGCCGACCGCGACACCGCGCTGATGCAGGCCGAGAACCATCTGACATCCCGCGGCATCGTGCAAAAGGGCGATGTGTATGCCATCACCTGTGGTGAACCCATGGGCTCGCCGGGTGGTACCAACATGCTGAAGATTTGCCAAGTAGGGTAAAACCCGCAGAGACGGGTCGCTAGTGGGTAAAATCGGCGCCAAGGTACAAAGTTACCAAGCGGTTACTTGAAAAAGCTAACGCTTCCCGGTTTTCAACTTCACTAGGAAAATCCCATGGCACTCGTTTCAATGCGCGAACTGCTGGACCACGCAGCCATCAACGGCTACGGCATCCCGGCCTTCAACGTCAACAACCTGGAGCAGGTGCAGGCCGTCATGTCGGCCGCGGACGAGGTGGGTGCACCGGTCATCCTGCAGGCCAGCGCCGGCGCCCGCAAATACGCGGGTGAGCCCTTCATCAAACACCTGATCCAGGCCGCTTGCGAGGCATTTCCCCACATCCCCCTGGTCATGCACCAGGACCACGGCACCAGCCTCAAGGTCTGCCAGGGCGCCATTGACCTGGGTTTTGGCTCGGTGATGATGGACGGTTCGCTGATGGAAGACGGCAAGACCCCGGCAAGTTTCGAATACAACGTCGACGTTACCCGCAAGGTCGTCGAGCTGGCGCACAGGACAGGCGTGACCGTAGAAGGTGAACTGGGTTGCCTGGGCAATCTGGAAACCGGCGAGGCCGGTGAGGAAGACGGCATCGGCGCCGTCGGCAAGCTGGACCACAGCCAGATGCTGACCGACCCCGAGGAAGCCGCCACCTTTGTCAAAGCCACGCAGCTCGATGCACTGGCCATTGCCATCGGCACCAGCCACGGCGCCTACAAGTTCACCCGCAAGCCCACGGGCGACATTCTGGCCATCAGCCGCGTCAAGGAGATCAACAAGCGCATTCCCAACACCCACCTGGTGATGCACGGATCGTCGTCCGTGCCGCAGGACCTGCTGGACATCATCAACCAGTACGGTGGCAAGATGGCGCAGACCTATGGCGTGCCGGTCGAGGAAATCCAGGAAGCCATCAAGTTCGGCGTGCGCAAGATCAATGTCGATACCGATATCCGCCTGGCCATGACCGGCGCGGTGCGCAAGTTCCTGTTCGAGAACCCCGACAAGTTCGACGCCCGCGAGTGGCTCAAGCCCGCCCGCGAAGCCGCCAAGGCCATCTGCAAACAGCGTTACCTGCAATTCGGCTGCGAAGGCCAGGGTGCCAAGATCAAGGGCAACAGCCTGTCCGTGGTGGCGGGTCAATACGCCCGGGGTGAGCTTGCCCAAGTGGTCCAGTAAAAGCGGGCCCCCACGCTCCCGTTCCTTGCGATAATCGGCAGGAATAGTTCTCAGGCCCGCTGACTGTTCAGCGGGCCTTTTTCATTTGTCGTTGTCCCATTTCCCTGTTGCACCATGAGCTCAACCGTCCACACCTCCGCCCTGCACTCCCTGCCCCTGCTTGCCCGTGGCAAGGTGCGTGACAACTACGCCGTCGGTGACGACCGCATCTTGATGGTGGCCAGTGACCGCTTGAGCGCCTTTGACGTCATCATGGGTGAACCCATTCCGGGCAAGGGCAAGCTGCTGACACAAATGGCGCTGTTCTGGTTCGACAAACTCGGTCCCAAGGGCCTGAACATCTGCCCCATCCACCTGACCGGCGAAGCGCCCGAGAGCGCGGTGCAACCCGACGAAGTGGCCCAGGTCGAAGGCCGCTCCATGCTGGTCAAGCGCCTCAAACCCCTGCCGATCGAAGCTGTGGTGCGTGGTTACCTGGCCGGCAGCGGCTGGAAGGAATACCAGGAGAACAGCGCCGTCTGCGGCGTCAAGCTGCCTGCGGGTTTGCAAAACGCGTCCAAGCTGCCCGAGCCCATCTACACACCGGCGGCCAAGGCTGCGGTGGGCGACCATGACGAGAACATCACGTTCGAGCAAACCGTGGAAACCATTGGCCTGGACCTGGCCACCCGTGTGCGCGACATCAGTATCGCCATCTACAAGGCCGCGGCCGAGTTTGCGCTGACCAAGGGCATCATCATTGCCGACACCAAGTTCGAGTTTGGCCTGGATACCGACGGCACACTGACGCTGATGGACGAGGTGCTCACACCCGATTCATCCCGCTACTGGCCGGTGGAGAGCTACAAAGTGGGCACCAACCCGCCCAGCTACGACAAGCAGTTTGTGCGCGACTGGCTGGAGCAGGCCGTGGTGGATGGCAAGCCCTGGAGCAAGACACCGCCCGCGCCCCGTGTGCCCAATGATGTGATTGCCAAAACGGCCGCCAAGTACCAGGAAGCCCTGGAACGCCTGACCGCTTAAGCAAAATCGGCCTCTAGCCCCCGTGCAATATGACTATTGCGCTATTAAATTAATAGTGAACTTGCGGGGCGCGTCAGTCTAGGTCTCGTCCGGCATGTCCGGATACAGCGGCCGGTCCTGTTCCTCTGCCATCAGCAGCACCCGCAGCGGAAAGCTGAACACGCTGCCCTGCCCCAGCGTACTGCTGACCGCTATCGCGCTGCCCATCAGGCGCACCAGGCGGTCGGCTACAGCCAGTCCCACGCCGGCGCCTCCCTGGCGTTGTACTTCTGGCGTATCGGCCTGGAAAAAGCCCGAGAACACCCGGTGCCGGTCGCGCGGGGCGATGCCCATGCCCGTATCACGCACCACGAACTCCAGCAGCACCGAATCCACACCGGCTTCCTTCAGCTGCACCTCTACCGCCACCGTGCCGCTGGCCGTGAACTTGACCGCGTTGTCGCCCAGGTTGCCCAGCACCTGCAGCAGGCGGGTATCGTCGCCATATAAGGTTGTGGGGATTTGCGGGTCGCAGACGGTGTTGACGGTGATGGGTTTGTCGCCAATCTGGTCCAGCAGGCGCTGCTGCAGTTCGGCCAGCAGCAGGTCAATATGGAACAGGCGCGGCACCAGCACCAGCTTGCCCGATGCGCTCTCCGAGTAGTCCAGCACGTCGTTCACGGTCGCGAGCAGGTTGCGGGACATGGCGTCCATACGCGCCACGTATTCCTGCTGGCGCGGGTTCAGCCCGCTCTGGCGCAGCAGCTGCAGCAGGCCCAGCTGGGTGTCTAGCGGTGTGCGCATTTCACGGCTCATATGGGCCAGCAGTTGGCCCTTGGCGCGGCTGGCCGAATCAGCCCGCTCGCGGTTGCGCTGCAGATCGATCTCGGCACGTTTGCGCTCGGTGATGTCTTCAAAAGTGCCTACGCTGTAGACCAGTTCACCGTCTGTATTGCGCACCGGGCGCCCCGTCACGCGAAAGCGCCGTGGCTCGCCGCGCACCATGATTTCCAGGTCCTCCACATTGCTTTCTTCGCCGTGCATGGCCCGAAACAGCGGGTGCAGGCCCGCAGGGAAACGTTTGCCTGTGCCAGCCACATGGCCCCCAATGGTGTCGAACACATTGACCGGCGCATGGACGGAGAGGTGTTGGCCCAGGTCCACCAGATCCACGCCCAGCTCCTCCTCCAGGCGCCGGTTGCCGTAGTGCACCCTGCCGTCGCCATCCAGCACCAGCACACCCAGCGGCAAACCATCCACCCATTGCAGCATGGCGTGCTCCACCGCCAGCGACACGGACCGGTTGTAGACGACCACCGCCTGGAACACCACGACCACAAATCCCCCGGTACCCAGCAGCAGAGTGGCCCATGCCGAGGGTTCGCGCATATAGGCATTGAGGTCCACGCTGAGCTCCAGCCAACCCGTGGTGAAACCGATGGCCGCAGCGACCATGGCCAGCGCCGCCGCCAGCAGCATGGCACGCGCACCCCGCGCAGGCAGCAGCACATTGGCCAGGATGAGACCACCCATCAGCCACCACAGCGACGGCGCCGCCAACCCCAGGCTCAGCACCCCTGCCACTCCAACGGTGTACAGGGTGACCACGACTGCACCCGCCTTCAGCCAGGTCGGCAACCAGCCGCGAAACACGGCCAGCGCCAGGTACAGGGCGCCGACCGCCAGATGCAGGGTGTAGATGGGCAGCCAGCCGGTGGCCAGTGCGCGTGACAGCGACAGCGGCACCACCAGCAGGCCGATCCAGAAAACCCCCCGCACCAGGCGATCGGCCAGCTGGCCGCGGATGCTGTTCAGCTGGCGCTGGAGCGCGGCCGACAACTGGGAGGAGTCTGGGTCCATGGAATCGAACCGCAGCGAGCGGCCCAATCAAAGGGACCGATTGTAAGTAAATGTAAGGAAGGCGCTACTACCAGATTTGGGGGGTTTAGCGACCCAGTTCCTTCCGGTACGTGGCGCGTGCGGCCACCGCGGTGTCGGTGAAATCGGTAAACACACCATCCACGCCCAGGCGGTAGAACTGCAGGTATTCAGCTTTGGGATCGCCCTTGTAGTCAAACGCCAGGCGTTTGCCTTCATTGCGGAAGGTATAGGGATGCACCACCAGACCGGCCTTGTGGGCGTCGGCCACCACACTGGTGGCGGGCTGGGAGATGGTGTCGTTGTAGTTCACCACGCCGTCGCCGTTCAAGTCGTACATTTTCCCGGCGGCGTCAAAGTTGCCTTTGACTGGCACGATGTAGGGCTTCCACGGGCCAATACCGTCGGCATAGGTCTTGATGGCGGCCAGGCCGGCGGGGGTCAGCATCGTGGCAAAGGTGCCAGTCTTGCCGGCACGGGTCCAGTCGTAGGGGCGGTCATACGGAGGCGCCAGCGTCACGGCGCCGGTCTTGAAGTCGTAGTCGTCACCGTCGATCAACTGCACCAGGCGGACCTGGGTCTTGCTGCGCAGGTATTGCAGGTTGGACACTTCAAACGACTGCACGATGACGGGTGAATCCTTCTTGGTGTAGCCGTATTCGCTGAGGATGGCCAGCAGGCGGTCTTCGAGCTTCAGGTTGGCATCGACGTGGAAGGTGGGGTGTTTGGTCTCGGGGTAGACACCAATCACACGGCCGGCCTTGGTGCCCTCAAGCTTGGCCAGGTCCAGCACTTCACGCAGCGTAGGGATCTGGTACTTGCCGTTGGGGGATTGGTCGCGCTCGGGCAGGGGCTGCAGGGCGCGCAGGGTTTTGATCTCGGCCAGCGTGAAGTCGCCGGCAAACCAGCCGGTCTCCGACACACCGTCGACCAGACGGGTGGTCTTGCGTGCTGCAAATTCGGGGCGGGTGGCCACATCGGTGGTACCGGTGATATTCGGTTCGTGGCGGGCGATCAGCTCACCGTCCTTTGTGGCCACCAGATCGGGTTCGATGAAGTCGGCACCGTTCTGTATAGCCAGGCGGTAACCCTCCAGCGTGTGGTCGGGCAGATAACCAGCCGAGCCGCGGTGGCCCAGTACCAGGGGTTGCGCACCGTCCAGTGTTAAAAAGGGCGCGGGGCCGCTGCCGCCGCAGGCCACCAGGGTTGCTGCAGCTGCGCAGGTCAATGCAAAAACAATTTTCATGGGTCCAGTTCCAATGCACAAAAGGGCCCTACTGTGCAGACCTTGTGTGAAACTTTGAAGTCAGTGGACGCTGGCGCGGCAATGCCCCAGTTCGGTGAGCATGCGTTGGCGGGCCGCATGCTGGGGAGCACGCCAATTGGGAGTCGTACCGGTCTGTGGCGGACTGCACAGGGTTGTCGAATGCTTGGGACGCCGGGCCATGGCCTCGGCAATGCCAGCACTGGCTTGTGCCATCAGGCCGGCGTCGTGCAGTACCTGCGCAACCAGCGCGCGGTCCACTTCGTGGAATAAAAGCTTTTGGTCCGCGCCAAACCCGACACGGCGCGTTGCGTCGTAGGCCTCCCACTGCGTCGCCAGCTCCGGTGTGGGTTGTTGTGACAACAGCATGGACCAAACCTGTGCCTCCAGCGCCTGCTGCCGGGGCATCAGCCAGCTGACCGTGGTCGTGGCGGGTACCTCCGCCAATGCCTGTGCGGCCACTTGCCGTGCCTCTGCGGCCCGGCCATGCCCGGTCATGAACCAGGCCAGTTCCGCACCGGCCACAACCCGGTGCACACGGCGGCCAAGTGCCTGGCGGGAGCGGTCATGTGGTGCAGGCAAAGGGATGTCGTCCACGCGTTTTTGCAGTTGTGCTTCTGCCCCGGCGGTGTCGCCCTGGGCGTCCAGTGCCCGGGCCAGAGACAGGCGTGTGGCTGCCGTGGTGATGCTGGAGTCGATGGGCGGGGTCGCGGCCAGCCCAGCGGGCTCTGGGTCCACATCGTCAGGTGCCACAGGTTGGCCGGGGGCGAATGCCGAAACCATGGCACCCGCCAGGTGCGGTGCAGCTACAAAGGCAGCGCCCAGGGGCGCCAACAAACACAGGGTGTAAATGACCACACCGACCACCGACTCGGTGGCGCTGGCGCGGCGCCCCATCAACTCAGGTAACAGTGCCGTGGCCGCCGCCGTGCGTTTGGCAAAGGACCAGCTTTGGAACCTGGCCTGCTGCAGCGCGCCGAAAATGCTTTGCAAGGCCTGGGGCTCGTCCAGTGCCGCGTTGCCGTCACGGGGCACGGCCAGGTCCAGCTGCATGCGCCGCCATTGGTAGGGCAGACCAAAAGCGATCAGCACGGCCACCACACGCAGCACCGTATCATCCAGCAAAGTGCCCAGGCCAAACAGCAGGGCACAGCAAATGGCCGCAAAACCAAAACGCAGGCGTGGGTGGCGCGCAAACACCAGGGTCTCCAGCACCCGGCCGCCATCCAGCGGCATGAGGGGCAGCAGGTTGAGGTAATTGATGACCAGGGATGCGACCAGAAACTCGGTCAGCCAGCCAGGGCCCGTCCAGTAGCCCGATGCACTGGCCCAGAAGGCAATGCCGGCCAGGGCAATGCCCGGCACAGGCCCGGCAAGGTACACAAACAGCTTTTCAAACGGCGTGGCCGTGGCCTTTTCACCGGTGGCCAGACCACCCAGGCCCGGCACAAAAAAGACCGACACATTGCGAAACCCGGTGAGCTTCATCGCCAGGTAGTGGCCCCCCTCGTGCAGGGCCACAACGGCCAGCACGATAGGCACAAAGGCCCACGAAAACCACAACCCACCCACCAGCAAAAACAGCACGGCGGTGACGGCGAATGTGATCCACTTGCTCTTGCTACTGGATGTGGTGGCGCGGCTGGTGGCCAACTGGTCCTGAAAGGCGCGCAGGTCTGCATCCAGCCCCTGCTGTTGTGTGGGCAGGGCAGCCTGTGCATCCGGGGTGCTGTTGGCTTTGGCGGTCGGTGCACTCCAGGCCGCCCGCAATTGCCCGCCCAACACCTTCACGGCCATCTGTGCCGCTGCCAGTGTTGTCAAACGGAAGTGCCCGTGGCTCCCGGGCACCGGAACAACTTTGCCCTGCTGCTGCAACTGCGGCACCAGGTCCTCAAACGCCTGGCGCAGCCGGCGGTGAACCTCGACGGCGTCGAGGCAGATGGGTGCCCTGGTGGACTGCACCCGCTGCAGGTGCCGGTGCCAGGCCTGCGTCCATTGCGGCAGGTAATCGTCCACCGTGTGCCAACGGGCCAGGTCGATCGGTGAATAGTGGCGGCTGCGGTTCAGTGTGAGCCAGTTGTTGCCGTCATCGAGGCAGGTGATCAATTGCAGCATGCAAGGCTGCTGCGGCTCGGGCACCGGGGATGGCGACACCATGGCGTGGGTATGCCTGTCACAGTGCTGGTACACGTCAAAAAAGACGGGCTCGTTTTGTAGCGTCACCAGCATCTTGTTGGTGACACCGCTGTACCGGTAGGCAAAACCCAGTTGTGCCAGCTCGGCAGCGGGCCGGTCCAGTGTGGCGCGTATGGAAGCCGGGACATCATCCCGCGCCACCGGGTGGCTGCGCACGGGCTGCCAGCGCATATGTGTCAGACGGCGAACCGCCACCACCAGCCCCGCGGTCACCAGAGTGACCAGCGCGAGTAATACGATCAGCCCACCCTGCAACACCACTGCCATCGTTCCATCCCTTTGCTTCTTTTCTGCGGGATGGATGATGCCACGGGCCAGCCCGAGCGGTGTTGCGAGCGGATCAACCGAGGATCAACGTCTGCGCCACTTCTCCGGTAGGGGTTTGCACCTGGTACTTCAGCGTTTGTTGTGTGCACTCCGTGATGCGGGCGGTTCCACCGAAAGGCACTGCCAACGGCAAGGGTTGGGTTTGGCCGAAGATGGAATAGGTGGCGCTGATGGAGCTGGCGCCCGGCGTCATGGTCAGCACATCACCCACCACGGTCCATGTGCCCGTGAGCACACCCGACCATTGGCCTGTTCCACTTTCACCCTGCATGCTCATGACCAGGGTGAAATTGGGAGAGTATCTGTAGGTGCCATTGCTCGAAATTTCGGCAACGCCCTGCCCGGTAACGGTGACACCAAAGCCTGGCAGTGCGCCCAGGGGAGAGCTCAAGAGTGTGTTGCGCACCTGGTCCGCGATCAGGATCCACCGCGCCGCCACGCATTGCTGCAGGCTGCCGAAATCGGTGGTGCGCGGGGTCGCAGGCGGGGTTGGGGTGGTTGGCAGTGGTGCCAATGGGGTTGAGGTGATTTCCGGTGCACCACCACTGCCCCCACCACCACATGCGGCCAGGATCAGAGTACCCGCCGCTATCGCGACGATGTGTTTGTAGTCATTCATATTAAAAACGCTCCCTTTACGGTCTCAAAAATTTGAATGCAAACTGCTTCAAAAGTGGCCGCATGTTATGAAAGCGTGCAGGGCCTGCACAGTGACAAATGTCATGTTGCAACAAGTCGTTACAACATAGGCGCGGGCACTATGACAGAACAATTTCCATCAAGACCTGCGGTGTTATAGGCTTGCTCAGCAGCCGTATACCCAATGCCTGGGCCGCTGCGACGATGCCAGCGCTGGCGTCACCGGTCATCAAGGTGACTTGCTGCCTTGCAAAAACACCATCACTGATCAGTTGCTGCGCAATCTCCAGGCCATTGCGCGCCTCACCCAAACGGTAGTCCAGCAACACCTGCCGGATGTCGGTGTGCGACGCTGTTAAGGCTTGCGCCTCGTGCCAGTTCGCTGCGGCAAGAATCTGAACCTGCGCACCCACCAGCAGCTGCAGGACTTCGGCGATGGTCGGGTCGTCATCCAGTATGAGCACCTTGCGGCCAAGCCCTGCATCGGGTGGCGGTGCAGGGCCTTCTTCACAGTCCGGCCCAGGTGGCAACCCCGCAGCGGTATCCGGCAATGGCATCGGTGTGTGGGTGGACACCTGTTGTGGAGTTGCAATGGGCAAGTCCACAAAAAACACCGAACCTTTGGCCAGGCGTGAGCGCAGGCCAAACGGGTATTCCAGCTGTTCACACATGCGCTGCACCGCATTCAGGCCGATGCCCACACCCTTGCTTCTGTCGCGCTGCGGGTTGTGTACCTGAAAAAATTCCTGAAAAATTCTGCCATGGTGGTCGGCAGAAATGCCAATGCCCGTATCCCACACTTCCAGGCGCGCCACCGTTGCTGCGTTTGTACTTGTGCGCTGCCTCAGGGTGACCAGCACACCACCGGCATCCGTGTACTTGATCGCGTTGTCGATCAGGTTGGACACGATGCGTGACACCGCATACTTGGCAACGTGCAGGTGGAGGCTCTGGTGGCGAAAGCGCAGTTGCAGCCCTTTTCTGGCGGCCACTTCCGACCACATCGCATGTGCATCGATCAGCAGGTCGTTGGCCGACACCACGGCGTGCACTTGTGTCTGGGTCAGGGTTTCAAGTTGGTGCAGATCGAGCATTGCATCGAGTGATTCCCCAATGGCCCGTGTGGCCGACGCCACCTTCTGGACCGCGGACAACCGCTGGCCCTGTGCCAGCTCGCGCTCCAGCAGTTGGCTGTAGAGCGTCAGTGCCTGTAAAGGCTGGCGCAGGTCATGGTTGGCGGCGGCAAAAAACCGGCTCCGCTCCTGGTGCAGCAGCAACAGTTTGTCCTTTTGCTCCGCCAGGGTCTGGGCCAGCGCGTCTTTCTCAAAACGCGCGGTGATCAACGTGATGAGGCTGCGGTACTGGCGACGGAAGTAGCCCATCATCGTGAGTGTGAAAACGGTGATGCTGACCGCCAGGATAGTGTCGGTCACATGCCACTGCATGAGCAGCCACACCATCAGCATGCTGCCGATGATGCCCAGGAACAGGTGGCCGCAGCGCATGGACAGCGACAACGCAGACAAGGACCCCGCCATCATGCCCATGAGCATGAGCAACACCACCGAGAGCTGGGCGTAGTTCTGCCCTTCGAGCATCATCCACGGCACCAAGCCCCAGATGAACGCAAACACGCCGACCAGCACCGTGGCCCGGTTTTCAGAGTAGTCGGCCCATGCCTGTGCCGTGTTGAGTGTCTTTTGCCTGCGGTAGTGCAATACGTAGCGGAACACCTGCCATCCATGCACCAGCACCGCCCAGACCAACGCACGGGATTGGCCAAACCCAAAGTAGAAATAGGCCCAGATGGCAACGGCCGGAAAAATCGTGGTGGTTAATTTGCTGTTGCTCTGCAGGTAGAACTGCTGCAGCCTTTCTTTCTCGGTCTCTGAAGCGATGGAGGATTCGTTGGCCATGGATCGCTTCTGGATAAGGCAGGCAGTTAGTGGAACAGCGCCATCAACTGGCTGCGTGTGTGGACATTGAACGCCAGAAAAATGTCCGACACGTAGTTGCGCACCGTGCCTGGCGACAGCCCCGCGGTGTCTGCAATCTCCTTGTTGGATTTGCCACCCAGCAGTTGCTCCAGAACCATCAGTTGCTGCGTGTTCAACTGGAGTTTGGCCGGCACGCTGGACTGGGCCAGTATCCGGGGTCTGGGCTGTGCGGTCTGACCTGTCAGCACGGGGTTCAGCACATCGGCAATGTCGTCCCTGCGGCCGGACTTGGACACAAACGCGTTGGCACCCAGCTCCTGCATTTGGGGGAACAGCGATTGGTCGACCACCCCCGACAAGACCACGATGTAGCTGCCCGGTGAGGCCTTGCGCATGCCCGAGATGGCGCTGAAGCCCGTGACATCCTGCAGGTGCAAATCCAGCAACACGACATCGGGTTGCGCGGTGCTGCTAATGTGTTGCGCCGCGGCCATGCTGTCCGCCTCCAGCAGCGTCACAGCCGGATACAGCGCCGTCAGGAAGTCCACCATGCTTTCCCGCAGCATGTGGTGGTCGTCAACGATTAACAGCGTCTGAGGGATTGGCTTGGGCATGGTGTAGCCGCCGATGTTAGCGGTTGGCATATTCCGTCACCACCGCAGTCAGCCAATCCATGACCACCCGCACGCGCGCTGGCTGGTTGCGCCGGTTGGCGTACACCAATGCCAGCGGCATGGGCCGCGCGCGGTAAGCGGGCAGTACCGCCACCAGGCGGCCATCGGCCAGGGTGTCGCCCACACCCGACAGTGGCGCCTGGATCAGGCCCAGCCCTGCCAGGCAGGCGGACTGGTAGGCCTCGGCATTGTTGACGGTCAGCGGGCCGCCCATGGGGATGGCGTGGTCCACATCGCCCTCTGCCACGTATTCAAAGCCGCTGCACTTGGCACCCAGCGTGGCGGCGTAGTGCACCAGCTGGTGCCGGGCCAGATCGTCCAGCGTCTGCGGTGTACCGTGGCGCGCCAGGTACTGGGGGCTGGCGCAGTTGACCATGGGCATGGGCGGCAGCGGCCGGCTGACCAGGCCGGGGTCGGTCACCTTGCCTGCGCGCACCACGCAGTCAAAACCTTCGCTGACGAGGTCGACACGCCGCTCGGTGCTGCTGAGTTCAATTTCCAGTTGTGGGTGTTGTTGCAGCAGCTCGGGCAGGCGCGGCAACACGGCGCTGCGCGCCATCACGGTGGACATGTCCACACGCACGCGGCCCTTGAGCGCACTGGCAGCGGATGTGCTGGGCTGCTGGAACATGGTCTGCAGCTCGTCGATATCGGCCAGCGCATCCTTGCTGCGTTCGTAAAACGCCTGGCCGTCCTGCGTCAGCGCCACGCTGCGGGTGGTGCGGTGCAACAGGCGCGTGCCCAGCGTGTTCTCCAGCTGCTGCACGGCGGTAGACACCGTGGCCTTGGGCAGGCCCAAGTCCAGCGCGGCCTGGCTGAAGCTGGCCAGTTCCGCCACCCGGGTGAAGGTGCGCATGTGGTTAAGCAAGCTCATTGTTCAGATATTGATAACAAATAAATCAAATTATCCGGCTTTATCTATCGAATGGCGATCAATAAACTGCCTTCCATCACCAACCACTCCCAAGGAAAGCAAACATGACAACGACTACTACCCCCTCCATCGCTCTGGTCACCGGCGGTAGCCGCGGCCTGGGCAAAAGCACCGCGCTGCACCTGGCGCAACAGGGCCACGACGTGGTGCTGACCTACAAAACCCAGCACGCCGAAGCCGCAGCCGTGGTTGCGCAGATTGAAGCCTTGGGCCGCAAGGCGCTGGCGCTGCAGCTGGACGTTTCCGATAGCGCCAGCTTTGCCGCCTTTGCCACGCAGTTGCGCCAGGGTCTGCAGGCACAGTGGGGCCGCGAAACGTTTCACATCCTTGTCAACAACGCTGGCGCAGGCGTGCACGCGTCGCTGATGGAGACTTCAGCCGCTCAGTTCGACACACTGGTCGACATCCACTTCAAGGGCGTGTTCTTCCTGACCCAAGCCCTGCTGCCCTTGATGGCCGACGGTGGGCGTATCGTGAATGTGTCCTCCGGTCTGACGCGTTTTGCACTTCCCGGCTACAGCGCCTATGCCGCCATGAAGGGCGCGGTCGAGGTGCTGACCCGCTACATGGCCAAGGAGCTGGGCCCGCGCAGTATTGCGGTCAACACGGTGGCCCCCGGCGCGATTGCGACCGATTTTGGCGGCGGCGCGGTGCGGGACAACGCGCAGTTGAATGCCTTTGTGGCGTCGCAGACCGCATTGGGCCGTGTGGGCGAGGCGGATGACATTGGCGCCATGGTCGCGTCGCTGGTGGGAGAAAACAACCGCTGGATCAATGCGCAGCGCATTGAAGTGTCGGGCGGCATGTTTGTCTGAAAGCTGGCATCCATTTTGCTATCCCATCTTGGATACAAGATTGGATTCCTAAAATGGTGCACGACTCATCCAAAGCTTCCGACCCACTAGCAACGCCAAAAGATGCTGCAGGCTTTGCGCCGCAGGCGTGGATCTCGCGGTTCACTACGCCTCTGCAAACCATGGTCACCGGGCCACTTGCAGGATTGCGGTTTGCAGCCAAAGACAATATTGATGCGCTGGGTTTGCCCACCACGGCGGCCTGTGCAGCGTTCAGCTACGCGCCGGACCAGCACGCCGTTGTTGTGCAAAAACTGCTCGATTCTGGTGCGTCGCTGGTCGGAAAGACCAACCTGGACCAGTTCGCTTGCGGCCTGAACGGCACACGCTCTCCGTATGGGGCGGTGCCCAATGCTTTGAATGCGGCCTATGTTTCGGGCGGCTCCAGCGCGGGCTCGGCCTATGCCGTCGCCACCGGGCAGGTCGACTTTGCGCTGGGCACCGACACCGCGGGCTCGGGCCGTGTACCCGCAGGCCTGAACAACATCGTCGGACTCAAACCCAGCAAGGGTCTGATCAGCGCGCGCGGTGTGGTGCCGGCGGCCCAGAGTGTGGACTGTGTGTCCATCTTCGCCTGCACCGTCGCGGTGGCCGCACGGGTGTTGCAGGTGGCCATGGGCTTCGACCCGCTGGACCCGTATTCGCGCAAACTGGACATGGCCACCAGCCCGTTGCCTGCAGCGTTCCGCTTTGGGGTGCCATCCACGCTGGAGTTCTGTGGTGATGCTGCCGCCGAGGCCTGTTTTGCGATGGCCATCGACCGCTTGACGGCCTTGGGGGGCACCCCGGTGACCATCGACTACACACCGCTGGCCAAGGCCGCCGCCCTGCTGTATGAAAGTGCGCTGGTGGCCGAGCGTTACGCCGCCATACGGCCCTTCTTTGACGCCCACGAAGACCAGGTGGTGGAGCCCGTGCGCTCCATCATCGCCAAGGGCCGCCAGTACAACGCCGCCGATCTGTACGACGCCCAAACACAGTTGCGTGCCTATGGCCAGCAGGCCGCTGCGATGTGGGAGGGCATCGACGTGCTGCTGGTGCCCACCGCTCCCACGCACTACACCATTGCCCAGATGTTGGCCGACCCGGTGGTGCTCAACCGCAACCTGGGTGCCTATACGAATTTTGTGAACCTGCTGGACTACGCAGCCCTGTCCGTACCCAGCGCCCTGCGCACCGATGGCCTGCCCTTTGGCATCACGCTGATTGGCCCCTGCGGCAGCGACTGGCAGCTGGCCGACCTGGGCCAGCGCTACCACCACGCCACAAACCTGCCGATGGGCGCAACGGGAGCGCCACTGCCCGCGCCGCAAACGCTGCCCGGTCTGGTGCCACCGCAAAGCGCAGCCACCGTCAAGCTTGCGGTGGTCGGTGCCCACCTGTCGGGCATGCCGCTGAACACCCAACTGACCGAGCGCGGTGCGACCCTGGTCGTCGCCACCGAGACCGCGCCCGACTACGCCTTTTACGCACTGCCCGGCACCGTGCCGCCCAAGCCGGGCCTGGTGCGGGTGGCCGCTGGAGAGGGCAGCCGCATCGCGGTCGAGGTGTGGGAGATGCCGGTAAGCCACTACGGTTCTTTCGTCGCCATGATCCCGTCGCCGCTGGGCATTGGCACGCTGCGCCTGCTGGACGGCAGCAGTGTGCAGGGCTTTGTCTGTGAAGCCCAGGCACTGCACGGTGCCACCAACATTTCCCACTTCGGGGGCTGGCGCGCCTACATCGCATCACTTGCCTGAACACCTTCTTTCACCTGTTTCTTAGCCCCGTTTGCCACCACCCAAAGGACCCACACCATGGAACACCAGCCCGTCAACACCCGCCGCCGCCAGCTCGTCACCACCGCAGCGCTCACGCTGGCCGCACCGGCTCTGGTGCGGGCGCAGTCCGGCCCCAAGATCCGGATTGGCTATTGGCCGGTGGCAGCCGGTTTGCCGTTTTTTGCCGCGATTGAAAAGGGTTACTTCAAGGAAGCAGGCCTGGACGTGGAGCCCATCAAGTTCGCTGGCGCCCAGCAGGTGATGGAAGCCATGTTGTCCGGCCGCAGCGACGGCAGCTCCAACGGCACAGGTTCGGGCAACCTGGGCGTGGGCGAGCTGGCGTCGCCGGGCTTGTTCAAGATCATTGCCACCAACCCCAGCAATGCCAAATACGTGCTCGACGAATTCCTGGTGCCCAAGGACAGCACGGTCAAAAGTATTGCTGAGCTCAAGGGCAAACGTGTGGCCTCGGGCCCTGGCATCCAGAACAAGACACTGGCCATGGTGGTGCTGGAGCGCGCGGGTGCTACCGGTGCCACGGTCATGGAGTTGCCCATTGGCCAGCACGTGGCCGCGCTGGCTGCAGGCCAGGTGGACGCGGTCTACACACTGGAGCCCACCGGCACCGTAGGGCGGCTCAACGGCACCACGCGCATGCTGGAGGCCGGTGTCATTGCCAAATACATACTGGGCGATGCGCTGGCCCCGTGGCACGGCGGATCGGCCACGCTGACCACCGAATTCATCAAGAAGCACCCGGCCGAGACCAAAAAATACATCGCGGCCTATGCAAAAGGCATCGAGCTGGTGCGCACCAAGCCCGACGAAGCGCGCCAGTACCTCAAAGGCTACACCGCCATCGAAGGCCCGCTGACCGGCGAAGTGCCACTGGCCTCCTACATGCTCTACAACGAGTTCAAGCCGTCGGACATTGCCGCGTTCCAGAAGTTCTTCGACCTGTTCACCGAAAAAGGCGTGTTCGAGAAAAAGCTCGACGTGGCCTCCATGCTGTTCAAGGGCTAGTCCATGTCCGACGCCGCCCCCTCCATCGCCACCAAGCCCTGGGCCGCGGGTGACGCCGCGCCAACGGCCGCCACTGCACCCAAGCGCATCAACTGGGGCCGCCTGCTGCCCTTCATCGGCCCGCTGGCGCTGTTCATCGTCTGGGACATCGTGGTGCGCGCTGGCTGGATACGCGCCATCCTATTGCCACCGCCATCGGCCACCGTGGCGACGCTGGTGACTGGCCTGCTGGGCGGCCCGCTGCTGACCGATTTTGCGGTGACGGTGTGGCGCACCGTGCAGGCCTTTGTGATTGCATCGGTGGTCGGCGTGCCGCTGGGCGTGCTCTTGGGCAGCAACGAGAAGGCCTACCGCAGCGTGGAGTTCCTGATCGACTTCTTCCGCTCCACACCCAGCTCGGCGCTGATCCCGCTGTTCCTGCTGATCTTTGGCGTGAGTGACATCAACAAGGTGGCCATCGCAGCCTTTGGCGCCTTCCTGATCGTGATCTTCAACAGCGCCTATGGCGTCATCAACGCACGCAAACAGCGGGTCATGGCCGCCAAGGTCATGGGGGCTTCCAACTGGCAGATCTTCAAGGACGTGCTGGTGTGGGAGAGCCTGCAACCGACCTTTGTCGGCCTGCGCTCGGCGGTGTCCATGGCGCTGGTCATTGTCATCGTCGCGGAGATGTTCATTGGCTCGGACGCGGGGCTGGGCCACCGCATCATCGATGCGCAACAGGTGCTGAACGTGAAGACCATGTACGCCGCCATTTTGGCCGCCGGTGCTTTGGGTTATGCCCTGAACATTCTCTTTTTAGTGGCCGAGCGCCGCATCGTGCATTGGAGTGGAAGATGACCGAAGTACTCAACGGCCCTGTCTACGCCGATGTTCCCGCCCCGGTGTTCAAACCCGGCCCTGCAGGCACCCACATCACGATACGCGGCCTGACCAAATACTTTGCGGGGTGGCCGCTGTACGAGAACTTTGATCTCGACATACCCAAGCACAAAATCGTCTCGGTGTTCGGACCCAACGGCTGCGGCAAGTCCACACTGATCAACATGATTGCCGGGCTGGTACCCATTGACAGCGGCGAGATTCTGTTCGACGGCAAGTCGCTGAAGGACACCAAGATCGGTTACGTGTTCCAGAACTACCGCGAGGCCATGTTCCCGTGGATGCGCACCATCGACAACATCGCCTACCCGCTCAAGCTGGAAGGAAAATCCAAGGCCGAGGTGGACCGGCGTATGGCCGAGCTGGTGGCTTCGTTTGATGTCAAGTTCGACCTGAACCGCTACCCGTATGAGTTGTCGGGCGGCCAGCAGCAGACCGCGTCCATCATGCGTGCGCTAGCACCCAAGCCCGAGGTACTGTTTCTAGACGAACCCTTCTCGGCGCTGGACTTTGAGATGACCTTGTTCATCCGCGAAAAGCTGCAGGAGGTGTTTATGCAGACCGGTACCACCATGCTGCTGGTCTCGCACGATCTGGAAGAGGCCGTCTACCTGGCGGACGAGGTGCTGTTGCTGACCAAGCGACCCACCAGGGTGGCCGAGATCCTGCGTTACGGTGACCCCCGCCCGCGCACGGTGGAGACGCTGAGCGAACCCAGCTTTGTGCAGATGAAGAAGCAAAGTCTGGAGATCTTCCAGCGCGAGGTGCGGCGATGACCGAGTCCGAAGTGTTGGCCTACGTCAAAGCCAGCGCCGTAGCGCAGGGCCTGCCACTGGACGAGGCTCGCGCGCTGCGGGTGGCCACCCACATGGCACGCACCGCCCACCTGGCCGCGCTGCTGGACGCAGCGCCACTGGCAGTAGAGGACGAGCTGGCTGAAATCTATATGCCAAAACCGTTTGTAGCCCCCGCCAAATAAACACTATGCGCTATGAAAAACGGAGCTAACGATATTCTGGCGCTGAAGAGCTTTGCGCTGGCCCAGGCCATCAGCGACGGTGACATCAGCGCCAGCGAGGCGACCGAGGCCGCCATCGCGCGCATCGAGCAGACCGACGCACAGGTCAACGCCTTCACCGGCAAGAGCTATGCCCGTGCGCGGCGTGAGGCCGCAGCGGTGGATGCGCAGCGGGCACGTGGCGCGCTGCTGCCCACGCTGGCCGGTGTGCCTTATGCAGTCAAGAGCCTGTTCGATGTGGAGGGCGAGGTCACGCTGGCCGGCTCCAAGATCAACCGTGACCATGCGCCGGCCGCGCAGGATGCGTTTCTGGTGGAGCGCATGCGTGTTGCCGGTGGCGTGCTGGTCGGTTCACTGAACATGGACGAATATGCCTACGGTTTCACGACCGAGAACACCCACTACGGCCCTTGCCACAACCCGCACGACCTGACGCGTATCGCCGGCGGCTCGTCCGGTGGCTGTGGCGCGGCAGTGGCCGCCGCACAGGTGGGCATCACGCTGGGGTCGGACACCAATGGCTCGATCCGCGTGCCGTCTTCGCTGTGCGGCGTCTGGGGCCTGAAGCCCACCTTTGGCCGCCTGTCGCGCCGGGGCAGCTACCCGTTTGTGCACAGCATCGACCACCTGGGCCCGTTTGCTGATTCACTCGAAAGCCTGGCCCTGGTGTACGACGCATTGCAAGGTGCCGACCCGCTGGACCCCGGCTGCCATGCCACCGACGTGCAGCCCGTGGGCGATGTTGCGCAGGGCATCCACGGCTTGCGCGTTGGGGTGCTGGGCGGCTACTTCCACGACAACGCCAGTGACGCCGCACTTGAAGTGGTCGCGGCGGTAGCCAAAGCACTCGGCAGCCAGGGCACCGTGGAGTGGCCCGATGCCGCAGAGGGCCGGGCCGCAGCCTTCATCACCAGCGCGGCCGAGGGTGGCAGCCTGCACCTGGCCGACCTGCGCACACGTGTCGAAGACTTCGAGCCCCTGTCGGTGGACCGCTTCATTGCCGGTGCGCTGATGCCCGCCAGCTGGTACCTGCGCGCGCAGCGCTTTCGCCGCGTCTACCGGGACCGTATCAATGCGCTGTTTGAGCACTGGGACGTGTTACTGGCCCCCGCCACACCGGTCTGCGCCACGCCCATTGGCGCGGAGTGGATCGATATTCAGGGCACACAGCACCCGGCCCGCCCCTCCATGGGTTTGCTGACCCAGCCCATCTCGTTTGCCGGTTGCCCGGTGGTGGCCGCACCGATGTGGCCCGGTAGTGGCACGGGTGGCTTGCCGATCGGTGTGCAAATCATTGCCGCGCCGTGGCGTGAAGACTTGGCGTTGCGCGCAGGTTATGCCTTGCAGCATGCGGGGCTGGCCCATACCCGTGCCGTGCCGTTTTAAACAGGAGTAGTGCCACGATGGACATCAACATTCCCGAGGTGTGGGCCGAGGTCGAAGCCCAATCCAACCGCTACGAAGCGGCCCTGGTCGGCAATGACGTGGCGGTGCTGGATGAACTGTTTTGGTGCAGTCCGCACACCCTGCGCTACGGTGCGACCGAAAACTTGTACGGCTATGACGCCATCTGCGACTTCCGCGCTGCCCGGCCTGCGCAGGGTCTTGCCCGCACCGTGCTGAAGAATGTGATCACAACCTATGGTCGGGATACCGCCACTGTCAACATCGAATTCCAACGCATTGGGAGTGACAAGACGGGTCGGCAGAGTCAGACGTGGATGCGTACGGAGGCCGGCTGGCGTGTTGTGGCTGCGCATGTCAGTTTGCTCTGAAGCTGGTCTGCGCCCGCAACAGGCATGCGGTGGCTGTTTTGCTCCGTGTCCCCCGCCCGTTCCGGGCTCCTCCTTGACCTGCGCAAAACAGCCACCCCATGCCTGATGCTGGAGTTCTTGTCCCCCGTTCGGCGCGTTCCAAATTGCGCGCGCTGTATCAATCGGGTAGTGGGTTTTGCGCAGGTCAAGGAGGAGCCTGCGCAGCGGGCGGGGGACACGGAGCAAAACCCGCTACCCGATTGATACCACCCAAGCCCTCAGCAGAGACTCAGGCACGGTATTTGCATCCATTCTTGGATACAAGATGGTTCTAAAAAAAGAGCACCAACTTGGCGCATTCCATCCACAGTTCCAACCACCGGAGAAATGACCCATGAGCGCGAAACCCGTCAACCGCCGAGACACCCTCAAATCCCTGGCCGCCATCAGCGCCGTGGGCAGCCTGGCTGGCTGGAGCCCGTTGGCGTCTGCACAAAAGCCGCTGACGGTGGGCGTGGTTTATGTGGGTCCGCGTGATGACTACGGCTACAACCAGGCCCAGGCACAAGCCGCCGCCGAGATCAAGAAGATGCCCGGCGTGAAGGTGGTGGAAGAAGAAAACGTGCCCGAGACCGCAGCCGTGCAAAAGACCATGACCGGCATGATCGTGCAGGACGGCGCCAGCCTGGTCATCCCTACGTCTTACGGCTACTTTGATCCGCACATCCTGGCCCTGGCGCCCAAAAATCCGAATGTGCGTTTTGCGCACTGCGGTGGCCTGTGGACCGAAGGCAAGCACCCCAAGAACGTGGGCAGCTTCTTTGGTTATATCGACGAGTGCCAGTACCTCAATGGTGTTATCGCGGCACACATGAGCAAGAGCGGCAAGATCGGTTTTGTGGCGGCCAAACCCATTCCGCAGGTGCTGCGCAACATCAACGCGTTTTTGATGGGCGCACGCTCGGTCAAACCGGCCATCACCTGCAGCGTCATCTTCACGGGCGAATGGTCCATGGCCATCAAGGAGGCCGAGGCCACCAACAGCCTGGCGGACCAGGGCGTGGATGTGTTCACCATGCACGTCGATGGCCCCAAGGTCATCGTCGAGACCGCCGCCAAGCGCGGCAAGATGGTCTGCGGCTACCACGCCAGCCAGGCCAAGCTGGCGCCCAATGCCTACCTGACCGGCGCCGAATGGAACTGGACCACCGCCTACAAGACCATGATCGAAGCGGCACAGACCGGCAAACCCCACCCCAACTTTCTGCGCGGCGGCCTCAAGGATGGTTATGTCAAAACTTCGCCTTACGGCCCCATGGT
This sequence comes from Pseudomonadota bacterium, assembly GCA_040387325.1. Lineage (GTDB taxonomy): Bacteria > Pseudomonadota > Gammaproteobacteria > Burkholderiales > Burkholderiaceae_C > Allorhodoferax. The sequence continues at coordinate 21,191 of JAZKDY010000075.1, forward strand.
TACCGACGCAGCAAAGAAGGATGCGGACGGCACCAAGGCCAAGATGGTGGCGGGCAGTTTCGACATTTTCAAAGGCCCGCTCAAGGACAACAAGGGCAATGTGGTGATCGCCGCGGGCAAGACCTACAAACAAACCGCCATCGAACTCGAAGGCATGAACTACCTGGTTGAGGGCGTCATCGGTAGCTTCTGATGAACCGCGATACCCTCAATGACATAGCCCTGCCCATCGCGGCCATTGCGGCGGCGCTGGGGGTGTTTGGCGTGTTCGTGTCTTTCGCCGGGGTCAACCCGGTGGACGTGTGGCTGCTGCTGTTCAAGGGTGCGTTTGGCGACTGGTTCTCTTGGCAAAACACCTTGCAGCGCGCAGCGCCGCTGATGCTGACTGCGTTGTGTGTGGCAGTCCCGGCACGGGCCGGGCTGGTGGTCATTGGTGGTGAAGGCGCGCTGGTGCTGGGTGGCCTGGCGGGCGCGGCGGCAGCGCACAGCCTGCCCTTGCCGGGTGGTGTGGTCGGCAGTGCCGTGGTGTGCGCCGCCGGTGCATTGGCCGGAGCGCTGTGGATCGGTCTGGCCGGATGGCTGCGCCAGTATCGCGGCATCAACGAGACCATCAGCAGCCTGCTGCTGGCCTACATCGCCATCGGCATCTTCAAACATCTGGTGGAAGGCCCGCTGCGCGACCCGGCCAGCCTGAACAAACCCTCGACCCACAGCCTGCCCGAGAGCCTGGCCATTGGCGGCATTGCGGGGTCGGATGTTCATTGGGGGCTGGTGCTGGGTGTGGCGGCCTGTGTGGGCCTTGCGGTCTGGATGCGCTGGAGTGCATCAGGCTTTTCGGTACGGGTGGTCGGCGGCAACCCGCGTGCGGCCCAACTGGTGGGCTTGCCAGCGTCGCGTCTGATCCTGCTGGCCTGTGCGCTGGGCGGCGCTTGCGCGGGCCTGGCCGGTGCCGTGGAAGTGGCGGCGGTGCACACCAATGCCAATGTCTCGCTGATTGCGTTTTATGGCTACACCGGCATCCTGGTGTCCTTCATTGCGCGCCACCATCCGCTGGCGATCATCCCCGTGGCGATTTTGTTTGGCGGTTTTGGCGCGGCAGGCAGCATGCTGCAGCGCCGTCTGGGCCTGCCCGATGCATCCGTGCTGGTGTTGCAGGGCATTGCCTTTGTGCTGATTCTGGCCAGCGAAGCCCTGCGCGATGTAGATTGGAAGACCGTCCTCCGCCTGCCCAAGCGCCCGCCCGTGACCGGGCCCAACCATGTGGTGGTGCCATGACCCCCGACCAGTGGCTGGCCTTGTTCGCCGGTATTGTGGGCGGCGCGTTGCGTGTGGGCACGCCATTCTTGTTTGTGAGTTTGGGTGAATGCCTGACCGAAAAATCGGGCCGTATCAACCTGGGGCTGGAGGGCGTGCTGGTGCTCTCCGCCATGACAGCGTTTGGCGCAGCCTACTGGAGCGGCTCGCCCTGGGTGGGCGTGCTGGCCGGCGCGGTGGCCGGTGGCCTGCTGGCTGCATTGCACGGAATGTTGTGTTCACTGGCGCGTGTCAACGATGTGGCCACCGGCATTGCGCTGATGCTGCTGGGTACGGGCCTGGCCTTCTACTGGGGCAAGCCGCTGATACAGCCACAGGCACCGCAGATTCCGGCGATCGAGCTGGGCTGGTGGAGCGACTCCCCGGCGCTGCGCTCCGCCCTGTCGGTCAACATGCTGCTGCCGCTGGGCCTGGTGCTGGCTGTGGCGATGTACTGGGCCTTCAAGTACACGCGCTACGGACTCTTAATCCGCATGGCGGGTGACTCGGCCCATGCGGCGCGGGCACTGGGTTACTCGGTGGTGGGCATCCGCGTGGTGGCCACCACGCTGGGCGGCATGGTGGCGGGGCTGGGCGGAGCGTCGCTCACCTTGTTTTACCCCGGCAGCTGGAACGAAGGCATCTCCAGTGGCCAGGGTCTGATTGCGGTGGCGTTGGTCATCTTCGCGCGCTGGAGCCCGTTGCGCTGCGTGGGTGCTGCGGCCTTATTTGGCGGGGCCGGGGCGTTGGGGCCAGCCCTGCAGTCCGCCGGTATTGGCTGGGGCTACCACCTGTTCAACACGCTGCCCTATGCATTGACGCTGTTGATTCTCGTCATCACCTGCAAGCCAGGAACCGTGGCCCAGGGCAGCCCTGGTGAACTTTCATCGACACGCTAGAGGACATCTCCGCATGCCACGCACCATAGACGCCAACCCTTATGCCTGGCCCTGGAATGGCGACCTGCGCCCAGACAACACGGCACTGCTGGTCATCGACATGCAGACCGACTTTTGTGGTGTTGGCGGGTACGTGGACAAGATGGGCTACGACATCACGCTGACCCGTGCGCCGATTGAACCGCTGAAGGTTTTGATGGCCGCGCTGCGCAGCGCAGGCTACACGGTCATGCACACGCGCGAAGGCCACCGCCCCGACCTGTCAGACCTGCCCGCCAACAAGCGCTGGCGCTCCCGCCAGATCGGCACCAACGGCGTGGGTATTGGTGACGCTGGCCCCTGCGGCCGCATCCTGGTGCGCGGCGAGCCGGGCTGGGAGTTAATCCCCGAGCTGGCACCGCTGCCGGGTGAGGTCATCATCGACAAGCCCGGCAAAGGCTCGTTCTACGCGACCGACCTGGACATGGTGTTGCGCACCCGCGGCATAACCAACCTGCTGTTGGCCGGCATCACCACCGACGTGTGCGTCCACACCACGATGCGCGACGCCAATGACCGGGGTTATGAATGCCTGCTGCTGTCGGACTGCACGGCGGCTACGGACCATGGCAACCATTTAGCAGCGCTGAACATGGTCACCATGCAAGGCGGTGTGTTTGGCGCGCATGCCCCGTCATCCGCCGTATTGCAGGCCATTGCGGGGTAAACACCAGATGCGCCCCGACCTGATCCCGCCCCCCAAACCGGCCACCGGCGCGCTGGCGCTGGAGACCTACCAGCTGACCAAACGTTTTGGTGCCTTCACCGCGATGGACAGTGTCACCATGAAGGTAGAGCCGGGCACGGTGCACGCGCTGCTGGGTGAAAACGGCGCGGGCAAAAGCACGCTGGTCAAATGTGTGGCGGGTTTTCAGCAAGCCGAAGAGGGCAGCATCCTGATCGACGGGCGCGAACAATCCATAACCAACCCCATCGTGGCTCGCGCACTGGGCATTGGCATGGTCTACCAGCACTTCACGCTGGCCCCGGGCATGACGGTAGCCGAGAACCTGCTGCTGGCCGCCAATGCCGTGCCCCTGGTCATTGACTGGCGTGCCAAACGTGCCGAGTTGCAGGCCTTTTTGGCCACCACCCCGTTCCAGTTGGATCTGGATGCCTGCCCCAGCGAGCTGGCAGCGGGCGAGAAACAAAAGCTGGAACTGCTCAAGCAGCTCTACCTCAAACCCCGCCTGCTGATACTGGACGAACCCACGTCGGTGCTGACGCCACAAGAGGCCGACGAGGTGTTGGGCCATGTGCGCGCCTTTGCCCGCAGCGGCCAGTGCACCGTCATCATCATCACGCACAAGTTCCGCGAGGTCATGGCCTATGCGGATGCGGTGACCGTACTGCGCCGGGGCCGCGCCGTGCACCATGGCCGGGTGGCGGACACCACGCCCACCCTGCTGGCCCAGGCCATGATGGGTGAAAGTGCCGCCCCGCCGGAAGGGCTTGAGCAAAATATGCCTCTAGCCCCCGTCCAATCTGACGAAGTAGCTATAAATACCATAGCGAATGAAGAACCAACGCCTGACACATTGCAGGCCACGCCCGCACTCCGGGTCCAGGCGCTGACGGCGCTGGGCGACCGCGGCACGCTGGCGCTGCATGGGGTGGACCTGTCCGTGCAGGCGGGCGAGATCCTGGGTGTGGCCGGTGTATCGGGCAACGGCCAGCGCGAACTGGTCGAAGCCCTGGTGGGCCAGCGTGTGCGCCTGGGTGGGCAGGTGCAGGTGATGGGCACGCCCTACCACGCCACCCGGGCCGAGAACCACCACCTGAAAGTGCGCAGCCTGCCAGAAGAACCGCTGCGCAGCGCCTGCGTAGCCAATCTGAGCGTGGCCGAGAACATGGCCCTGCGTGACTTTGACCAGCCGCCGCTGTCGCGCAAAGGCGTGTTGCGCTTTGCCGCATGGCGGCAGCGCGCCCGCGCATGGATTGCCGAGTACGGTGTCAAAACCCGGGGTGAGGGCGCGCCCATTGGCAGCCTGTCGGGCGGCAATGTGCAGCGCGCCGTGCTGGCGCGCGAGCTGGCTGGGGACATCAATGTACTCATAGCCGCCAACCCCGTGTTCGGGCTGGACTTTGCCGCCGTGCGCGAGATCCACACCCGCCTGCGCCAGGTGCGCCAGCGCGGCGCCGGTGTGCTGCTCATCAGCGAAGACCTGGATGAGTTGCTGGAGCTGTCCGACCGCATCGTCGTGATGAGCGAAGGCCGCATCGTCTTTGAAACCACGGCCGCAGAGGCCGACCGCAAGCTCCTCGGCGCCCACATGGGCGGCGGCCACGGATAAGGCAATATGAACATCCAAGCCCAACCTTTCCCGTTTGTGTGTGACGTGGAGCACACCGCACTGGTCATCATCGACATGCAGCGCGACTTCATCGAGCCCGGGGGTTTTGGTGCATCGCTGGGCAACGACGTGTCTTTGCTGTCGGCCATCGTGCCAGCCTGCCAGGCGATGCTGAAAGCCTGGCGCGGCGCCGGTGGTCTGGTCGTGCACACGCGTGAGGCGCATAGCGCCGACCTGTCGGACTGCCCTCCCGCCAAACGCAACCGCGGCAACCCCAGCCTGCGCATTGGTGACGTGGGGCCCATGGGCCGCGTGTTGGTGGCGGGTGAGCCGGGCAACCAGATCATCCCCGAGCTGGCGCCAGTGGACGGTGAAATCGTCATCGACAAACCCGGCAAAGGCGCGTTCTACGGCACGCTCTTGCAATCCATGCTGGCGCAGCGGCACATCACCCACCTGCTGTTTATGGGCGTAACCACCGAGGTGTGTGTGCAGACCTCGATGCGCGAGGCTAACGACCGTGGCTTTGATGCGCTGCTGCTGACGGATTGCACCGAGAGTTATTTCCCGCAGTTCAAGGCCGCCACCATAGAGATGGTCCACGCGCAGGGTGGCATTGTGGGTTGGACTGCCCCCAGCACCGTGCTGCTGGCGGCACTGCAAGCCCGGTGACGCACTGTATGAACGAACGCTGGTAGAGTCACCCCCCTATGCCAACCGCGAAAGTCAAGAAAACCAAAGCCCCTGTCAAGGCTCCCAAAGTTCCAGAGGTGCGTCGCTCCCGTGCGGACGAGGTGTACGAGCAGCTCAAGCGCGACATTGCCGATTTCAAACTGGTGCCGGGTGACCGCTTTACCGAGCTGTCGGTGACCGAGCGTCTGGAGGTCTCGCGCACCCCCGTGCGGCAGGCCCTGGCCAAGCTGCAGCAGGAAGGTTTTGTGGAGGTGTTGTTCCGCAGTGGCTGGCGCGTGTTGCCGTTTGACTTTGGCAAGTTTGAGCAGCTGTACGACCTGCGCATGGTGCTGGAGACCACGGCCGTGCACCGCCTGTGCGACGAAGGCGCACGCAGCCCGAACCCGATCAACCGTGCTTTGCTGGACGAACTGATGGCCCTGTGGCTGGTGCCCGTGGCCAAGCGCAGCCGCGACACGGTGCAGGTCAGCCAGTGGGACGAAGCCTTCCACTGTGCGCTGGTGGCCGCCGCCGGCAACCCCGAGATGGCCCGCGTGCACCGCGATGTGACCGACCGCATACGCATCATCCGCCGGCTGGATTTCACCAAGCAGGCGCGCATCGATGCCACCTACGATGAACACGGCAAGATCCTGAAAGCCATCCGCGCCCACCGCGGCGACCAGGCCGCCATGCTGCTGCGCGCCCACATTGAAACCAGCCAGGCCGAGGTGCGCAAGATCACGCTGCACCAGGTGCACATGGCGCGGCAGGCGACCTGAAGACCCTCAGCCGACCGGCGAGTACCGCGCGCGGGAGACCCGGCAAAAAGATGGCGCGCAGCAGGGTGTATGGTCCCGGTCTCAGTGGTCGACTACAGACTGAGCTTGAGACAATGGGTAAGTCAGCCGTGCCATGTACGACAACATCCTTGGCGAACTAATCGGCCATTGCGGTCTGGTCAAGGTCTGAAGCGCACGTCCGCCACACACAGCGGACATTACCGCCGGCCGCTCAAATCGCTTGAACTGGAACTGCGGAGCGACAAGACTCCCGGGTTGAGGCGAGAAGTACCGGAATGCTCCTTGAAACTGCTCCTAGTCCACGTCGCGAGACGGGAGGGGGTTTATGACCCTGATGGCGAGAGTCCAAGCAAGCACAAAGTTAACCATGCCAACCAATAGTCCGGCAAAGTTGTATCCGGCAAGGGCCATAAGCACGGTTCCGAAAACTAGCGCACCGAGCACTAAAAACGTGATGTGATCGGTTGGTGTTTCCTCAATTCGAAACCAGACAGCCACCGAAGCTAAAAGCAACGGGCCATAGAGAATTGCACCAATCAATAAATCAGAGTTCCGTGTGTCTGGCGTGCTTCCTGACGTATATGCAATTGCTGCGTAGACAACTGCTAGCAGAAGACAAATCGCTGAGAAGACTAATTTTGGTTGCATTGAGTCCCCCTTATCGCATGGAGCCGCCGATACACAACGCAAACTGCGTCCGCTACCGAATGTAGTGTGGCTATGGAGGCAGACCAGTCGGGTGAATTGATGCGTCCCGAAATTCGTTGGGTCAAGGTCAGCCAGATTCTTACAGATTCATTTTGCAAACTGGACAGCGCGTACAAATGTCCGGAACCGCCCCGATGCAGCATCAACATCAGACACATTGCCAACATCTAGATTTCCAGACAGCGAACTTCCAACTTAACTGGCCTCTGCCCCGCATTGCCACAATATACCGATGCCTGTCGTGATCGAAACAACTACGACAGCAGACCATGCTGATAGCGTGTCGGGCAAAACATACCAACTGCAAACTGCAATTAGTCCTAGGCCGAGTGCGAGCGAACACCAAACACGCCATAGTTCCAGCCAATCAAGAGGGTTTCCAAACCATCCCAACAACATTACAACGAGATGCTTCATGTGGTTCTGTTCAGGATGGGAGGTTGCAATATACGGACGTCAGACTTCACGCTTGTAGGGCCGCTTCTGCCCCCAGCAGACGACACATGTACCCCAGTATTTGCGCCGTGAAACCGTTTGATCCGAACCAAGTACCTACCTACCGCAGCACATAACTGGCCAAAACAGCCTGTACCTCGTAGATGCTCAGCTTCTTGTTGAATCGTTTCTGGATCGGCAAGGCGGTTCCAGAGATCCAGATTTTCAACTCGGCATCCAGGTCGAATGTTCCGCCGGTCTCTATGCTGAAGTGTGTGATGCTTTTGTAGGGAATCGAGTGGTACTCCACCTTGCTTCCGGTCAAGCCCTGTTTGTCGACCAGCACGAATCGCTTGTCCGTAAAGACGAAGTAGTCGCGGATCAGCTGATAGGCGTGTTCTACTTTTTCACCGGGCGCCAGTATTCGACTGAACTCGTTCTGAATGTCGGTGTTGTCGACTTTCGACGCGTTTCCAAGCATTCCGTCCATCAAGCCCATATCGATCTCCTGGTTGTGTCATGTGCAAATCTGCACGGTGGCCAAATCAGTTCAGCGCCATGCTGAGTTTGCGCCGATACGTCGCCACCAGCTGCGCCTGCGGGTCCAGCGGTGCGGCGGTCTTGCCTGCAATCTCGATGCCGCCCGCCGTCTTGCCCGCAGCCAGCGGATCCACCTTGGGCTTGGGTGGTGTCAGCAATTCCAGGATGGCGACGAAGGTCTTGCGTGGCAGGGCGTCATTCCAGGCCTTGTCGCGCATGATGATTTCCAGCAGTTCGTCCATGGACGCGGTCCAGTCGCCGCCCACCATCAGCACCCTGGCCTTGGCCAGGCGGGTGTCGAAGTCGCGTTTGTTGGCGGCGATCAGCACATCAAACTGTTCCTGGGTCCAGGTGCCGCGGTCGTCTTTCATGACGAACTGGATGGAGGACAGGAACTGGTGCAAGGCCTCGAAGCGCAGCTGGCGCGGGATCTCGACCAGCGCCGGGGCCAGTGCGGCTTCAGCGTCGTCCAGCATGTCGTGTTCGATCAGCAGCCGCACATAGTCGTAACGCGCATCGTCATTGCCGGGGTTGACGGTCAGTGCCGAATGCAGTTTGTGCAGCGCGGCCTGAGGGTCGCCCGCGTCGATGAGGGCCTGTGCGTCGTCTACCTCGGATTCAGCCTCCAGCGCTTCGGCCGAGGGCACGTGTTTGTCCAGAAAGGCCTTGATTTCGCCCTCGGACTTGGCGCCCATGAAACCGTCCACCGGCTTGCCGCCCACCATCAGCACACAGGTGGGGATGGAGCGGATGCCAAAGGCCTGGCTAAGCTCCTGTTGTTCGTCGGAGTCGATCTTGGCCAGCTTGAAGCGGCCTTCATACGCCAGCTCGATCTTTTCCAGTATGGGGCCAATGACCTTGCAGGGGCCGCACCAGGGCGCCCAGAAATCGACCAAAACGGGTACGGTGGCAGAGGCGGCTACAACTTCGGTTTCGAAGTTTTCAATGGTGACGTTGATCATTTGGGCGCGCTCAAGGCGAAAAAGTAAAATCGGGGAAGCAACAACAGGGCGGTACAGCGGCTTGCAGCCTCTGCCTCCCGCATTTTAAAGTTTTATGAATATCCAAATCGGCGTCGTCATGGGTTCCAGCTCCGACTGGGACACCATGCAGCATGCAGTGCAGATTCTCCAGCAGTTTGGCATCTCCCACGAGGCGCGGGTGGTATCGGCCCATCGCATGCCGGATGACATGTTCGCCTATGCCGAGGCCGCAGCCGGGCGTGGCATGCGCGCCATCATCGCCGGGGCTGGCGGTGCGGCGCACCTGCCGGGCATGCTGGCGGCCAAGACCACGGTGCCGATTCTGGGTGTGCCGGTGGCCAGCAAACACCTGTCGGGCGTGGATTCGCTGCACAGCATCGTGCAAATGCCCAAGGGCATACCGGTGGCCACGTTCGCCATCGGTGCAGCCGGTGCAGCCAACGCGGCGCTGTTTGCCGTGGCCATGCTGGCCGGCGACCACCCTTCGCTGCGCAAGCAGCTGGAAGCCTACCGCGCCCACCAGACAGAAGTTGCACGCGGCATGACCGTCCCCCCAGTCTTATGAGCGAAGTGACACTCGGCGGCAGTGCCGAAACGACGCTGGGCGTCATGGGCGGCGGCCAGCTGGGCCGCATGTTTGTGCAGGCCGCGCAGCAGATGGGCTTCTTCACCGCCGTGCTGGACGCAGACCCACTGAGCCCGGCTGGGCGTGTCAGCCACCACCACATTCAGACCGCGTACACCGATGCGGATGGCCTGCAGCAACTGGCGCAGCGTTGCGTGGCAGTCACCACCGAGTTTGAAAACGTGCCGGCCCAGTCGCTGGCGCAATTGGCGCAGACCGTGACGGTATCGCCCGCCGCGGACTGCGTGGCCATCTCGCAAGACCGGGCGCGTGAGAAATCGTATTTTGCAAACTGCGGTGTGCCGGTGGCGCCGTATGCCGTCATCGAATCGGCGGCGCAGTTGGCCGCAGTGTCGGACGATTTGCTGCCCGGCATTTTGAAGACGAGCAGCATGGGTTACGACGGCAAGGGTCAAGCGCGCGTGGCCGACCGCGCTGCGCTGGCCGCTGCGTGGGCCGCATTAAATGGCGTGCCCTGTGTGCTGGAGAAGATGCTGCCGCTGCAGCTGGAGTGTTCGGTCATCGTCGCGCGCGGTGCGGACGGTAGCTGTGTCAACCTGCCCGCACAGCGCAACCTGCACCGGGACGGCATCCTGGCCGTGACCGAGGTGTATGAAGGAAATCTGCCTGCAACCCTCGTCGAACGGTCGGTTACCGCTGCAAAATCCATAGCAAACGGCTTGAATTATGTGGGTGTGTTGTGTGTAGAGTTCTTCGTGCTCGACCCGGCTTCCCCTGCCGCGCAGGCCTTGGGTGGCCTGGTGGTGAACGAGATGGCGCCGCGCCCGCATAACAGCGGCCACTACAGCATGGATGCCTGCGACGTATCGCAGTTCGAGCTGCAGGTGCGCACGCTGGCCGGCCTGCCGCTGACGCAACCACGCCAGCACAGCCCATCCATCATGCTGAACCTGTTGGGCGACATCTGGCCCGACGGTGGTGTTCCACCCTGGGCGCAGGTGCTGGCCTTGCCCGGAACACATTTGCATCTTTACGGAAAGGCGCGCGCCGCCAAGGGCCGCAAGATGGGGCACCTGACCATCACCGGTGCCACGATCGAAGACGTGCGCGCCACGGCCCTGCAAGCTGCCGCGATTTTGGGCATAGCGGCGTTTTAATCTGTCCATGATCCTTCCCGCATCCGACCCGGCGTCCATCACCGCCTGCGCCGACGCTATCCGCGCCGGCCGTCTGGTGGGCCTGCCCACTGAGACCGTGTATGGCCTGGGCGCAGACGCCAGCAGCGATGCCGCGGTGGCGCAGATATTTGTGGCCAAGGGCCGCCCGGCCGACCACCCGCTGATCGTGCATGTGTCGGCACAAGGCGGTGGTTTGCCAGCCGTGAAACATTTCGCGGCCCAGGTGCCGCCGTTTGCACAGCAGCTGATGTCGGCCTTCTGGCCCGGCGCGCTGACCCTGATACTGCCACGCCGCCCCGGTATGGGCACGGCGGCGGCGGGCGGGCAAGATTCCATCGGCCTGCGCTGCCCGGCGCACCCCGCGGCCCAGGCCGTGTTGCGTGCGCTGCACGACGCACCTGCCGGCCAGGCGCCGGTGTGGGGCATCGCCGCGCCCAGTGCCAACCGGTTTGGCCGCGTAAGCCCCACCACCGCCGCCCACGTGGACAGTGAGCTGGGACCGGATTTGCTGATACTGGATGGTGGTCCGTGCCAGCTGGGCATTGAGTCCACCATCATTGATTGCACACGGGGTGCGCCGGTGCTGCTGCGCCCGGGCTCCATTAGCCGCCTGCAGATAGAGCAGGCGTGCGGACAGAAGGTGCTATCAAATGAAGAGCATATAGCCCAGCATAATCGGGGGCTGGAGACCGAAAACACCCCAAGGGCTTCGGGCACCCTGGAGTCGCACTATGCCCCCAACGCCACGGTGCGCTTGATGGATGCCAAGGCCTTGCAGGCTGCGGTGAACATGCTGGGCGACGTGATGTACAAAGCCGGCGCCGATACCAAGCCCACCATTGCGGTGTACGCCCGCACACCGCTGAAAAAGGTGCCGCTGTCCATCCTGCTGCGCCGCATGCCCGACGATGCCGCTGCCACGGCCCACCAGTTGTTTGCCGCGTTGCGTGGTTTTGACGACCACGGTGTCAAGCTGATCTGGGTCGAGACACCGCCCGACACGCTGGAGTGGGACGGTGTGCGGGACCGCCTGCAAAGGGCTAGCGCGTAGCCCCCACTGCGTGTGGGTCGCTGCCCCCCGAGGGGGCTTTCGGGCCTTGGGGCGGCCCTGCGGCGCTCAATGCGCCAGCCTGAAACGCGTTCCCTTAAAGCTGAATTCCGAGCTGTTGGAACGGATCTCCACCAGCGTGAGATCGGCCGCCACTTCGCTACCCTGGTTCAACACCAGGCCGTTGACCAGCAGCAGGCGTTGGGCGGGGTTGTCCGAATAGACCGCACCGGAAATGGCCAGGGTGGGAATCTGGCGGCGGGTGGCTTCGGGCAGTTCTGACAACAAGGGCGCCACGCTGGGGCCGGGTGCCACTGCCTCGGCACGAGGGGGAGCCGCCACTGCAACTGATACTGCTGCCTTGGGACTGGATGCAGGCGGCATGGGCGGCGCAACTGCGGTGGTCACCTTGGCAACGCTGGTCACAGTGGGGGCTTGCTGCACGGCCAGCGGCACCAGCGGCGCCGCAACCGGTGCCGGTGTGGATGCGGACAGTGCAGGTGCTGGCGCTGGCGCGCCGCCGCCTGTCCACCATACGGTTGCCGCGGCACCCAATAACCCTGCCGCTGCAACCAGCAGACCCATGCGTTGTTTGGGGCCAAGCCCCGATTGGGTGCTGGCGCTGGTGAGTGGCTGTGCCTGCAGCGTTGGAACGCTACCGCGCGTGCGTTCGGCGTCGGCCCGTTGGAGTGCGTCGAGTATGTAGGACATGGTTGTGTTTACCGCGCAGTTCCCAGCAGCCGGGGCGTGTTGCCGCCCAGGGCGCTTTCTAGCTGCATATAGGTCATGGGGCCGGGCTGTCCATCGGCTTGCAGGCCGTGGGTGCGTTGGAAATCGCGGACCCGCTGTTTGAGTGCTGCATCCAGCGGCTGGGGGCTGGCGCTTGGCGATGCGGTGGCGATGCCATCCAGCTGGTCCAGTTGGTGCGCCAGCAGCGTGATGGCAGGGCCGGTGCTGCCACCGCGTGCGGCCGGGTTGTAGCCTTCCGGCGCACGCCACAGGGTCGCAAACTCGCCCCGCCAGCGCCGCGCCAGAGTGCTGAGGCTGACGGTGTGGCGCTGGTTGCCGAATTGCAGGGTGGCGGTCTGGTCACCCATGCCCACCAGCACTGCGTAACGGGTGGCATTGTCATCCGCATACAGCGCCAGAATGCCGGGACGGGCCAACTGGCGCAGCAGCGGCAGGTTCAGCTTGCTGGTGCGGTAACACTGCAACTGCTGTGCCGCCGCCGTGGCACAGGGGTCTGCACTGTTGGCGGGTAGTTGCCAGCTGGGCGACAGCGCCTGCCAGGCCGTGGTGATGTCGAGTGGCATCTGGGGCAACAGCGCTTCCAACGACACGGCGGCGGGAGCGGATGCCGCTGGCGCAGGTGGCTGGGCCGATGTGGCCGCCGCCGCAGATGCGGGGTAAGCAGACGAGATCGGTGGCGCTTTGGCCGCAGTTGCAGGAGCTGCTGCAGATGCGGTGCCCGGGCGCCAACCAGACAGCGCATACGCGGTAGCGGCCACCCCCACGAGCAGGCCCGCGCCTGCCAGCAGCCAGGTGTTGGCAGCCAGGCGCCGGGGTGGTGTGTGCTCGGCACCAAACACCTCACCCGCGGCCTTGTGCACGATGCCGCGGTCCACACTGTGCAGTCCGGTGGCCCAGGCGCCCAGCAGCGCGCGCCCACACAGCAGGTTGATGCGCCGGGGTACACCCCGCGCCAGACGGTGGATGGCCTGCAAGGCCTTGCGGTCAAACGGCAGCGGGCCGGTGTGCCCGGCCACGGCCAGGCGGTGTTGTATGTACTGTGTACTCTCGGCTTCGGTCAGCGCATCCAGGTGGAAGCGCGCGATGACACGTTGCGCCAGTTGCTCCAGTTCGGGCCGTGCCAGCATGGTGCGCAGCTCCGGCTGGCCAATCAGCACAATCTGCAGCAGCTTGCGCGCATTGGTTTCCAGGTTGGTCAGCAGGCGCAATTGCTCCAGCACATCGGCCTGCAGGTTTTGTGCTTCGTCGATGATGAGCACGCTGCTCTGGCCGGCCGCATGGCTCTGCAGCAGAAAGCTGTTCAGCGCGTCGATGTAGTCCTTGAGCGTGGCCGGCGTGGATGCCGTGGCGGCCAGCGTGATGTGGAATTCTTCGCAGATGGACTGCAGCAGCTCCACCACCGTGAGTTTGGGGTTGAAGATGTAGGCCACATGGCAGCCCGCAGGGATCTGCTCCAGAAAGCAGCGGCAGATGGTGGTCTTGCCGGTACCAATGTCGCCGGTGAGCAACACAAAACCGCCACCCGACCCACCCGCCGTGCTGTGTGGGCCCGACACACCAAACAACAAATGCGCCAGCGCCTCCCGGTGGCGCTCACTCATGAAGAGGTAACGCGGGTCCGGGGCGATGGAAAACGGATCCTGTGTCAGTCCGAAGTGTTGCGAATACATAGGCCCCAAGCATCCCACAAAAAGAAAAGCAGCCCGAAGGCTGCTTTTTGGCGACCCGCGCAGCGGCGGAGCGTGGGGGCAACAGTTTTAAAACTTGTAGCCGATTGCCAGGCTGAACGAGCTGGGGTCCAGCTTGATATCCAGGGTCTGGCCGGTGGACAGCGTGTTGCGGGTGCTCAGCGGCGTGTAGGTGTAGCTGGCGTCCACAAACCAGTTCTTGTCGATGGCAAAAGCAGCACCCAGTTGCGCCGTGGCGGCCCACTTGGAATCAATCGACAGTGTGGTCGGGTTGGACGGTGTGCCACCGGAAATCGCAGTCAGTGTGGAGGTAGAGCGGGCACCAAAAAAGGCCGCATAGGTGATGCCAACGCCCACATAAGGCCTAAACGTGGATGTGGGTTCCATGAAGCGCCACTGGGCCAGCAGCGTGGCCGGCAACGCCTTCACATGGGCAATTTTGCCCACACCGGCGATGGCGCCGTCACCGTAGATGTCGTGCTGGAAGGGCACGGCCAGTGGCAGGTCAATGGAGATGTTGTTGTCCAGCATGTAGGTGATGCCACCCGACACCCGCGTGGAGTTGCCCACACTGGATTTGGTGCCAGCCAGGCTGGGAGCCGTCAGGTCGCCACTGGAGACATTGGGCGTGATGGTGGTGGCACCGCCACGCACCATCCAGCTACCGGCAGTCTGCGCCTGGGCAGCCGCAGCACACGCCAATACGGCGGGGATCAAGAGGAATTTCACAGTATTTTTCATGGTGCTTGTGCTCCGTGGATTACAGCCAGCCCGCTTTGGCGAGTTGCAGGTTGATGGACTGGCCAATCAGTTGGTGCAGGGCGGGTGTGGGGTGGAAGTTGTCGGAATAGGCATAACTCTTCCACCAGTTGGCCGAGGTCTCGCCCACGGGGATATTGGCCGACATGCCGGTCGAGTTGCAGGCTGCCACGGTCGGTGCCAAAGACAGGCTGGCCTGACCCGTGGTGCTGTCAAGTCCGCCAGCAACCTTGGGGCATGCGGGCGTGGTGACGTTGGTTAGCGCAAACTGTGCGGGTGTGGTGGCGATCTTGCCGCCTTCGGTGTTCAGGTCGTAGACCTGCACGCTGGTACCGGCCAGGCCTTGTGCCAATGCGGTGTTGAAAGCGGCAGTCCAGGCGCGTACGGCGCCCTGCACGGCGTCACGCTGCGCAGTACCGCCTGCCGCGGCCACAGCCGACAGCACAGCCAGGAAACGCGGCGTCACGGTGATGTCAGGCGAGTTCACCACCACAACCTTGGTCACACCCTTGGCAACCACATTGGCCTTGACCGAAGCAGCCAGCGATTGGCCGACGGCCTGTGCATAGGCACCGGCAGCGGTTCCCAGGCTGGTGGCGGTCGGGGTTGTGCCGATGATGGCGGCTACGGTCGCCGGTGGCAGCAATGTGCCCAGCAGGCTCATGTAGGTGGCGATGCCGGCAGGTGTTGTTGCACCCAGGTAGGCACCGGTCAGGTCAGCCAGGTCGTTGCCGCCGCCGTCAATGATGACTACATCGGTCGGAGCCAGTGTGGCGGAGCCCACGGCCATCTGGTACGTGATGGAGAACGGGTTGTTGTTGCCGGGAGAGGATGCGTTGGTCAGGTTGTTGACACGGCCACCGCCCACCGCGTAGCTGGTGCAGGCGGTGTTGGGTACAAAGGTCGTGCCATTGAAGTTGAAGAACGAGCAGAGTTTTGAGACGCCAAAATTGGCTGCCACCACTTCGGGGAAGATGAGAAACGGGTTGGCCTTGTCGGCGTTCTGGATCGTGAACTTGTAGCCAAAAGTGCCACTGTCCATGATGCTGTCACCAAAGACCTTGACGGAGGGCGCGACGGTTTTGGGTGTGGTGTCGGAACCGTCACTGGCTCCGCCGCATCCCGCCAAGACCACCGCGCAGCTTGCTGCGACCGCTGCCCATTTCCATTGTTTCATTGCTCTCTCCATAAAATAGAACGACCGTTCGTTTTGAACAGCAAATTATGGAATGGATGGTGTGCGTGGACCTATGGGGTAAACACCGACTTTTTCTGGGAGTCGCCACCTAACTTGAAAGCCGCGGGCTATTTCTGCGCCCAGTCCACCATCGCGTCGATGGCGGGTCGTGCGGCCCTAGCGTTGGGATGGTTGACGGTAGCAACCAGCACGTAGCGTTTGCCTGCGGCCCCGTGCACATAACCGGCTACAGCGACCACTTCATTCAGGCTGCCGGTCTTCAGGTGGGCGTAGCCGTTGGCCCGTGTCCTGGCGCGGCTGCGTGTGCCGTCCACACCGTTGATGGGCAACGAGCCCATCAGCTCCGGCATCAGCGGTGATGCATAGGCGGCCTGCAGCAGGCGGCCCATGGCATTGGCCGTGATGCGCTCGTTGCGGGACAAGCCCGAGCCGTTTTCCAGCACGGGCATGTCGTCTGCGCCCAGGCGCTCGGCCCACCAGCGTTGCACCACCTTGTGGGACGCCTCGAAGGTGCCGGGCGCTGTGACGGGATCCGCAATGCCCGTAGAGCCAGGGACCAGGGCCGGTGGGGTCAATACGCGGCCCAGCGTCAGGTACACCTGTTGCGCCATCACGTTGTTGCTGTACTTGTTGATGTCGCGCACGATCTCGGCCAGCGGCGCCGAACGCACGTCAAAGACCGGCTTGTAGGCCGCAGCCGTAGTGCCCGACAAGCCGCCCATGCGCACGTTGCCCTGCAACTTGCCACCCATGGCCTGCCACATGCCCAGCACGGCACGCACGGCATAGGTCCTGGGGTCGGCATAGGCCACGGCCCACACCTTTTCACCGCAGCTCTGGGCATAACCGCCGGCGAAGCGGATTGTTTTGGGGTCGCTGAAGTCGGCCTTCAATGCGCTGCGGTAGTCCGGGCAGTCGCCAGCCAGCAGTGGCACCGTGGTTTGCATCTGCACACCGGCCAGGGGCGGGTCAAATTGCACCTGGGCGGCTGCCCCGCCGGGCTCGGGAGAAAACGTCATGACCACGGATTTGAAGTTGATCAACAACGCGTCGGGCGCGGCGTTGTAGGGCCGCAGCGGCTCACCGTCGAAAGCCGAGGGGTCGGTGGCGGGCACCGCAAAGGCCGTGTTGTCCAGGACGATGTCGCCCGTGATGGTGTGGATGCCCAGGCCCTGCACGCGGCGCAGCAGCAGCCACAGGCGCTCCAGCACCAGCTTGGGGTCGCCCTGGCCCTGGATGGTCAGGTTGCCGTGCAGGGTGCCGTCGCGCACCGCACCGTCCACAAAGACCGGTGTGCTCCAGGTGTAGCCCGGCCCCAGCAAATCCAGCGCGGCAAAGGTGGTGACCAGCTTGATGGTGGAGGCCGGGTTCATGGCGACGCTGGCACGGTGGCTGACACGCGGCGCGGCCTGTCCCTGTGCATCCACCAGCAGCACGGCCATGGCTTCTCGCGGAATCTTTGCGCGGGCCAAAGCGGCGTCGACTTCGGGGGGGAGCCCCTGTGCCTGCACAGGGTTGCACAACGTGAGCCACAGGGCGCAGGCAGAGGCCAGGAGTGGGGGCAGCAGGGGTTGCAAGGGTGGGTAAAGGCGCATCTGCCGGATTATCCTGTGCGGGACCTTGCGTCTGGGCTTCCACGATAATCAGGGTGATGTCCCTCGCCTTCAAGAACCCCCTGCACACACTCACCCCCAGGACCATTGGTGTGATGGCAGCAGTGGTTACGGTGCTGATCTGGACCTCATTCATCGTCATAGCGCGCGCGTCGGCCGATCCGGCCCGCGGCGGGGTGCTCAACCCCTTTGACATCGTCTACGCCCGCCTGTGGGGTGCTGCGCTGATTCTGCTGCCCTGGGGCTGGTGGCTGGTGCGCCGCGACCGCCGCAGCCAGCCCGATGCAGGCTCGTTATTGGGTCTGTCGCCACTGCCACTGCGCCTCACCCTGCTGGTGGGGTTTTTTGGCGGCTTGTTGTATGCCATGTTGGCCTACAGCGGCTTTGTGTTTGCGCCTGCCGCCCATGCCTCGGTGCTGATGCCGGGCAGCCTGCCGCTATGGACCGCGCTGCTGGCGCTGCTGATCCTCGGTGACCGCATCACCCCGACCCGGGCGCTGGGTCTGGGCCTGATCGTGGTCGGCGACCTGCTGGTGGGTGGCAGCAGCCTGTTGCATGCGCTGGATGGCAGTGGCGTCTGGCGTGGCGATGTGTTGTTCATGCTGGCGTCCTTCGTGTGGTCGGTCTACAGCGTGCTGGTGCGCCGCTACGCGCTGGATGCGGTGCGTGCCACCATTGCCATCACCGCGCTGGCCTTTGTGGTTTATGTGCCGGTTTATACGGCGCTGCTGCTGCTGCATTGGGTGCCGGGCCAGGTCTTTGTGGCGCCGTGGCCAGATGTGGCCTTCCAGATGTTTTTCCAGGGCGTGGGCTCGGTGGTGATCTCCGGCATCACCTTCACCAAGATGATCCAGTACTTCGGCCCGGTGCGCTCCACGATGATCACGGCGCTGGTGCCAGGCCTGTCGGCCATTGCGGCGGCCCTGGTCCTGGCTGAGCCACTGGGCTGGAATGTGCTGCTGGGGCTGGCGCTGGTGACCTCGGGTATCGTGTTTGGTGTGCGCAAGGCTGCAGCGATTGCTATTAAATCAGGAGCGGTAGCGGTAGAGCCATCGGGGGCTAGAGGCTGATTTGTCATGAATGATTTGGTGAAACCATGAATCTGCTGGCTTTTGATACGGGGACCGAGTTCACCTCCATCGCCCTGTGCACCACCCGCAACGGCCCGGTGCAGCAGTGGCAACACACGGGGGGCGGTGGGGCCAAGGCCTCTACCGACCTGATTCCCGCCATTCTGGGTTTGATGCAGCAGGCTGGCCTTCCGTTGCAGGCGCTGGACGCCATCTGTTTTGGCAGCGGGCCCGGTTCGTTCACCGGCTTGCGCACGGCCTGCTCGGTGGCGCAGGGCCTGGCCTTTGGCGCCGGTGTGCCGGTGCTGGCGGTGGACTCCCTGCTGGCTGTGGCCGAAGAGGCCCGGTTTACGGCGTTGGCCGCACAGACGGCGGGTGTGGTGACGGCCCTGCTGGATGCCCGCATGGAAGAGATGTACTGCGCCACCTTTGCCTTTGCGGGCAGCCAGTGGACCCCGCTGCAGGACAGTGCCCTGGTGCAACCCGAAAAACTGCTGCGCCTGCCTGGCGACCCTGCTGCGCCCCCAACGCCGTGGTTGCTGGCCGGCAACGTGTTTGCGGTGTATGGCGAACGGGTGGCGGCAGAAGACCCCAGTGGCGCAAGCGCCCAGCGCATCACTGCACTGCCCACCGCGTCGGCCATGCTGCGACTGGCGCCCGCACTGTTGGCTGCAGGCCATGCCGTGCCGGCCGAACAGGCCCTGCCCAGCTACATCCGCGACAAGGTTGCCAAGACCACGGCCGAACGCATGGCAGAAAAGGCCGCTGCCGCACAGGCCAGCGCTGCTGCTGCGGGGCACTGACCATGCGCAGCGCCAGCCCCACTGCGGTTGAGGTCCAGTTCGCCCCCCTGCTGGCCACGCACATCGACGCCGTTGTGCAGATCGAGCAGCGTGCTTATGCACACCCGTGGAACCGCACCAACTTTTCCGATGCCTTGCGGTCGGGTTACCAGGCCCAGCTGTTGCTGGCCGACGAGACCCTGCTGGGCTACTTTGTGGCGATGGAGGGGGTGGAAGAGGTGCATTTGCTCAATATCACGGTGGCACCGGAGTTTCAGCGCCAGGGCTGGTCCCGCGTCATGCTGGACGCGCTGACAATTTGGGCGCGCGGCCGCCAGGCCCAGTGGCTGTGGCTGGAGGTGCGCGTGGGCAACACCCGCGCCATGCAGGTCTATGAGGCCCAGGGTTATGCCCGTGTCGGTGTGCGCAAGGACTACTACCCCGCAGGCCACGGCAAACGCGAAGACGCGGTAGTCATGGGCCTGAAGCTGGTCTAAATCCATAATCACAGCATGAGCCTAGACCTTGACGAACGCCAACGCGCCATGCTGCAAGAGATGGGTGTGCGCGTATGGCTGCCGCAGCCAGAGGCAGGCATGTCCCTGCCCGAGCCCGTGCGGGCCAGTGCGCCACCTGCACCAGCGGCGGTGGTGCAACGCGCAACGCCCGCGGTTGCGCGGGAAATGCCTGAAATGCCTGCCTTCGCCGGTGGCGGTTATCCACTTGGCGGCGCCGGTGCGACGCCCGTTTCGGGCCAGGACCTGGCCTTGCAGGAGGCGGACGCCTTGGGTTTGCGCGCCGCCGCCGCCGCATGCCAGGCCTGCGGCTTGTGCGCCGGACGCAAAAACAGCACGCTGCAGATGCCGGACACCGCCGTGCAGGCCGACTGGCTGGTACTGGGTGACCCGCCCGATGAAGACGAAGACCGCCTGGGCCAGCCTTTTGTAGAGCAGGCCGGTGTGTTGCTGGACAACATGCTCAAGGCCGTTGGCGCCAGCCGCAGCGGCCAGGGCCGACAGGGTGCTTACCTGAGCAATGTGGTCAAGTGCCGCCCGCCCATGGGACGCCAACCGCAGGCGGCGGAACTGGCGCAGTGTGCGCAGTACTTGCAGCGTGAAATCGCGCTGGTGCAACCCAAAATCATTCTGGCCATGGGCCGTTTTGCTGCACAGCTGGCGCTGGAAGAACACCCCGCCGATGCGGCGCTGCCGTTGGGCAAACAACGCGGGCGGGTCTACCGCTACCGGGGTGTGCCGGTCATCGTCAGCTACCACCCCAAGGTCCTGCTGCGTGCCAGTGCCGACAAGGCCAAGGCCTGGGCCGACCTGTGCCTGGGCCTGGACACGCTGGAAGGTTCCCCACGCTAGCCGCTTCCCTACAATAGGGGCCATGACTTTTCTCGACCAGCTGCGCACCGCCGAGCGCCAAAACGGTTCCTTGTTGTGTGTGGGCCTGGACCCGGACCCCGCCAAATTCCCTGAACAGTATCGCGGAGACGCCAGCCGCATTTACGACTTTTGCGCCGCCATCGTTGATGCCACGGCCGACCTGGCCATGGCCTTCAAGCCACAAATCGCCTACTTTGCCGCGCACCGTGCCGAAGAACAGCTGGAACGCCTGGTAGCCCACATGCGCAGCGCTGCGCCCCACGTGCCGGTGATCCTGGACGCCAAACGTGGCGACATCGGCAGCACCGCCGAGCAATACGCGATAGAAGCCTTTGAGCGTTACGGTGCGGACTGCGTCACCCTGTCGCCCTTCATGGGTTTTGATTCGGTGGCACCCTACATGAAGTACCACGGCAAGGGGGCGTTCCTGCTGTGCCGCACGTCCAACCCGGGCGGCGACGATCTGCAGTCACAACGCCTGGCGAGAGTGGACGGCCAGCCGTTTTTGTATGAACACATTGCACGCCTGGTCCAGGGCCCGTGGAACCTGAATGGCCAACTGGGCCTGGTGGTGGGTGCCACCTACCCAGCCGAGATCGAACGTGTGCGCGCACTGGCTCCTACCGTGCCCCTGCTGATACCCGGCGTGGGCGCACAGGGCGGTGATGCGGCGGCCACTGTGAAGGCCGGCTGGCGCAGCGCACATGGGGAAACCGTGGCACCCATCGTTGTGAACTCTTCACGCGCCATCCTGTATGCATCACCGGGCGCAGACTTTGCCGCCGCTGCGCGTGCAGAAGCCCTGCGCACCCGCGAACTGCTCAACGCGTCGCGCTGAAACGCTGCCCCTTTGGGGGCCACACTTACACGCCGTAACACTTGCGGCGTACTCCTGCGCTTTTGTCACGATTGCCGGCAAGATATTCCCGCTAAGCTGCTTGTTTGGTCGTAACAGGTGCGAAAAATATGCATGTCTCAGAACGCGTGGATTGCGAACCGGCGCCGCTGGCCGAAGGCGCCCATACAACTCCCGAAAAACTCACGACCGCCCTGGCAGCCTCCGCACTGCTGGCCGCCTGTGGTGGAGGTGGCAGTGGTGGTGCAACCGCCACACCCGGCCCCGGCCCCGCCACACCCAATGCCCCCGCCGGTGCCAGCTTCACCAGCGCAAGCAGCGACGAAGAGGCGGCACGCTTCTTGTTACAGGCCCAGTTTTCAGCGTCGGATGCGGAGATTGCGGCCGTGCGCAACAAGCCCTATGCGACCTGGCTGGCCGAGCAGTTTGCCGCAGCGCCCAGCACCTCGGGGTTTCACTGGCTGAACGTGCGGGGTTACGGCACCATCAACAGCAGCACCAATTACTACGACAACAGCTACCCCGGCGACTACATGCTGTGGAACCAGCTGATGACGTCCAGCGATGCGGTGCGCAAACGCATGGCACTGGCACTGTCCGAATTTTTTGTGGTGTCGCTGTCGGGGCTGGATTTCGCGTGGCGCAGCCACGCCATTGCTTCCTGGTGGGACATGCTGAACAACCAGGCCTTTGGCAACTTCCGCAACCTGCTGCAGGATGTGACGCTGCACCCGGCCATGGGTTATTTTCTCAACACCAAGGGCAATCTCAAGGAAAACGCAGCCACGGGCCGCGCACCAGACGAGAACTACGCCCGCGAAGTGATGCAGCTGTTCACGCTGGGTATCTACCAGCTCAACAACGATGGCACCGAGAAGCGCGACGGCAATGGCAACAAGCTGGAAAGCTACACGCAGAGCGACATCACCAACAT
Organism: Pseudomonadota bacterium; assembly: GCA_040387325.1. Classification (GTDB taxonomy): domain Bacteria; phylum Pseudomonadota; class Gammaproteobacteria; order Burkholderiales; family Burkholderiaceae_C; genus Allorhodoferax. The sequence goes on from JAZKDY010000075.1 coordinate 43,707, forward strand.
CGCGCGCGTATTCACCGGCTGGGACTTTGACCAGACCCAAAACGTCAACACACTGGAGCCGGTGAACAAGCGCAATATTCCCAATACCGTCTACACCCGCATCCCCATGCGCCTGACGGCCAACAACCACTCCACGCTGGCCTCCAGTTTTCTGGGTGCGTCCATTCCTGCTGCCACCGACGGTGAGGCAGCGCTGAAGGTGGCGCTGGACACGCTGTTCAACCATCCCAATGTGGGACCGTTTTTTGGCAAGCAGATGATCCAGCGGCTGGTTACCAGCAACCCCAGCCCGGCCTATGTTGGCCGTGTGGCCAGTGCCTTCAACAACAACGGTGCGGGCGTGCGGGGCGACCTCAAGGCGGTGTTCGCCGCCGTGCTGCTGGACGACGATGCCCGTGGCCCCGCGGGCCTGACGCAAACGGGCTTTGGCAAGCTGCGCGAGCCCATCGTGCGTATGGTGCAGTGGGGCCGGAGCTTTGGCATCAACTCCGCCCGTGGCAGCTGGAAAATGGGTGACCTCAGCAACCCCGCCAGCCAGCTTGGCCAAAGTCCCCTGCGTTCGCCCAGCGTGTTCAATTTCTTCCGGCCAGGATACGTGCCGCCCAGTACCGCATTGAGTGCCAGCCAGACGCCGGCTCCCGAGTTTCAGCTGGTCAACGAGAGCAGCGTGGGCGGTTACCTCAACTACATGCAGGGGGTCATCCGCAACGGCATCTTTGTCAATGCGCCAGACCAGCCGCAAAGCGCCAGCAATGCGACCAATGGCTACGACATCACCGCCAACTATGCCGCCGAACTGGCGCTGGTGCTGGACACCCCGGCCCTGGTCAAACGCCTGGGGCTGGTGCTGTGTGCGGGCCAGCTTTCCGCAGCGACGCAGACCCTGATCGTGGCGGCGCTCAATGCCACCACCGTCACCGCTGCCAGTACCGAGGCCGTCAAACTCAACCGCGTGGCTGCGGCCGTGCTGCTGGTGATGGCCTCCAGCGAATACCTCATCCAGAAATAGCGAAACAGGAACTGCCATGCATCTGCTTGACTCCGAAAAACACAGCCGCCGCGCCTTCTTGCGCCGCAGCGGGCAGCTCGCGCTCAGTGGCACAGCCCTGCCCTTCGCCCTCAATCTGGCGGCCATGGGCGAGGCGGCGGCCTTTGATGCCACCGATTACAAAGCCCTGGTCTGCGTCTTCTTTTATGGTGGCAATGACTACGCCAATACGGTCGTCACCTACGACGACCCCAGCTACAACCAGTACAGCACCATTCGGGGTGGTGGCCCGGGGCAGACAGCAGGCGGCATTGCACTGGCCAAGTCGGCTCTGGCTGCCACGCTGCTCAATCCCACGACACCGCTGCCCGGTGGACGCCAGTACGCCTTGCACCCGTCCATGACAGGGTTGGCGAATTTGTTCAACAGTGGCAAGGCCGCCGTGCAACTGAACGTAGGGCCGCTGGTGGCGCCACTGACCAAGGCCCAGTACCAGGGCTCGGACCGCGTCAATTACCCGCTGCCACCCAAGCTGTTCTCACACAATGACCAGCAGTCCATCTGGCAGTCCTCATCACCCGAAGGGTCCACGGTCGGTTGGGGCGGCAACATTGGAGACCTGGCCCTGTCTGGCAACGGCAATTCGCTGTTCACCTGTATCAATGTGACCGGCAATGCGGTTTTTCTGTCGGGCGACAGCGCCTTGTCCTACCAGGTCAGTACCGGAGGCGCGGTGGCCATCAACGCGGTCAAGAACAATGTGTATGGCTCCAGCGCCGTGCGCACCGCGTTGGCAGGGCTGGTACAGCAGCCCCGCACCCACACGCTGGAGAACGAATACAACCGCGTTACGGCCCGGGCGATTGGCGCGGAGGCGCAAATCTCCACCAGTCTTGCGGCATCAAACGTGGGCACGGTGTTCCCTGCGGGCAACCCGCTGGCTGACCAGATGAAACTGGTGGCCCGCCTGATCGGTGCCCGCAACAATTTGGGCGCCAAGCGCCAGGTGTTCATGGTCTCGCTGGGTGGCTTTGACCTGCATGACAACCTGATCTCCCAACAACCCGTTCTGATGGGTCGGGTGAGCGACGCCATGACTGCTTTTTACAACGCAACGGTGGAACTGGGTGTGGCCGACAAGGTCACGGCTTTTACGGCCTCGGACTTTGGCCGCACGCTGACCTCCAATGGGGATGGCTCGGACCACGGTTGGGGCAGCCACCACCTGATGGTGGGCGGTGCGGTGAAGGGCGCTGCGTTCTACGGTACCGCGCCCCCCGTCAGTGTCTCCAACACCGCTGCGGCACAAGACCAGTGGCATGTGGGCCAGGGGCGCCTGTTGCCCACCACGTCGGTGGACCAATACGCCGGCACGCTGGCCAACTGGTTTGGGGTGGCCGACAGCGAGCTGGCCGGCATCCTGCCCAACTTGCGGCGTTTTGGAACCGCAGCCGGCCGCCCCGATTACCCGCGCAATCTGGGCTTCATGGCCTGATCACGGCCCGGCGTCTGCGCGGCAATTGAGTGGCGGCCATAATGGTTCGCATGATTGATCTCTACACCGCCGCCACGCCCAACGGGCACAAGGTCTCCATCGCGCTGGAAGAACTGGCCCTGCCCTATACGCTGAAGGTCCTGGACCTGAGCAAGGGTGAGCAGAAGCTGCCGCAGTATCTGGCCATTTGTCCCAATGGCCGCATTCCTGCCATCGTGGACTGCGATGCGGATGACTTCGCGGTCTTCGAGTCCGGTGCCTGCCTCATCTACCTGGCAGAAAAAACCGGGCAACTGATGCCCTCCGACGCCAAGGGCCGCTCCCGCGTCCTGCAATGGCTGATGTTCCAGATGGGCGGCATCGGCCCCATGATGGGCCAGGCCAATGTGTTCTACCGCTACTTCCCCGAAAAAATACCGGCCGCCATTGACCGCTACCAGGGCGAATCCAAACGCTTGTTCCGCGTGCTGGACGGCCACCTGAAGGACCACGAATACCTGGCGGGTGACTACTCCATTGCCGACATCGCCAACTGGGCGTGGGTACGCACCCACCGCTGGTCGGGTGTGGAGGTGGACGACCTGCCCCACCTGCAGCGCTGGCTGGCCGCTATCCGTGCGCGCCCTGCGGTGCAGAAGGGCATAGAGAGCCCGCCATCTCCGGTACGTGATGGCGAGGAGCAAGCCAAGAAATTCTCCGAGGCGGCCCGCAGCATGGTCGAGATGGGGCAGTCGCGCACCGCAGGCGTATGAGCATGAAACTGTATTACTCGCCCGGTGCGCCCAGCCCCCGCCGCGTCATGGTGTTCATGGCCGAGAAGGGCATCACCGGTATCGACCTGGTGACGGTGGACCTCAATGCCCAGGAGCACAAGGGTGAAGCCTACCGTGCCAAGAGCCCCCTGGCCAAGGTGCCTGCGCTGGAGCTGGATGACGGCCGTGTATTGACCGAAACCCGCGCCATCTGCACCTACCTGGAAGGCCTGTACCCCGAGCCCAACCTGATGGGTGTCAACGCAGAGGAGCGCGCCTTCATCGAGATGGCAGACCGCCGTGCCGAGCTGTATTTGCTGGCCGGCATTGCGAACACCGTGCGCCACACCCATCCGGGTCTGGCGCCGCTGGAGCAGCCGCAGTTTCCGGAGTTTGGCCAATCCCAGGCGAACAAGGTGCGAGAAGTGGCAGCCTGGTTTGACAAGGTACTGGAACGCCAGCCCTGGATGGCCGGAGACCGTTTCACCATTGCCGACATCACGGCCTTTTGCGCCATTGAATTCGCCCGCCTGATGAAGTTCCACGCAGGCCGCGAAGGCATGCCTGCACTGCAGGCCTGGCGCGACCGCGTCGCCGACCGCCCCAGCGCTTCTGCGAAGTAAAACATGTTTCAGCGCCGGGCCGCCCCAAGCTGAAACGCGGCCCCCTCGGGGGGCAGCGAACCACACGCAGTGGGGAGCGTGGGGGCTAGACGAGGTGCCGGTTGTCTTCCGCGTGGTGTGGAGCAACCAGCGGCAGGTGCAGGATAAAACAACTGCCTTGCCCGGGTGTGCTCTCCACATCCAGCTCACCACCAAACAGCGAGGTGACGATGTTGTAGCTGATGGACATGCCCAGACCGCTACCACCCTGACCCAGTTTGGTCGTGAAAAAC
>JAZKDY010000076.1:0-93933 GCA_040387325.1 Pseudomonadota bacterium
GTCCAGCGCCGGTGGCCCGCTGATACTGAGCCGCTCGGGGCAGCTCACCTTGCTCCAGATGTTGCTGTGCTCACGCATCATCTTCACAAACAGCGCGAACTCCGGTCCGTCCACCGCCTTGCTCACATCCGGGCGGCCCATATGGTCGACCACCACCGTGGTGGGCAAGGCTGTGAAAAAGTCATACAGCTCGGGCAGATCCTGCGCCTCAAAGTAGACGACTACGTGCCAGCCCAGCGGCGCAATGCGGTTGGCAATCTCCAGCAGCACCTCGCGTGGCGTGAAGTCAGCCAAACGCTTGACGAAATTGAAACGCGTGCCGCGCACACCAGCCGCGTGCATGGCCTGCAGCTCAGCGTCGGTCACGTCGCGCTTGACGGTGGCCACGCCGCGCGCCCGGTTGTCGGAGGCCAGCAGCGCATCGACCAGCGCCCGGTTATCCGATCCATGGCAGGTAGCCTGCACGATGACGTTTTTGTCGAAGCCCAGATGGTCGCGCAGCGCAAACAGCTGCGCCTTGGACGCATCGCAAGGCGTGTACTTGCGCTCCGGCGCGTAGGGGAATGTGTCGCCTGGGCCAAACACGTGGCAGTGCGCGTCGACACTGCCCGGGGGCAGTTGAAAGCGGGGCTTGCTGGGGCCGCTGTACCAATCCAGCCAGCCAGGGGTTTTAATAAAGTCCATGGGTTTCCTGAGTAATTGCTACAAATTAAATAGCTACATAACCAATGAGTACGAGGGCTGAAGGCCTATTTTCTCAATGACCAACAGCCACAAGCCTGGGTGGTAGAGCGTTCTGCGCAGGTCAAGGAGGAGCCCGCAAAGCGGGCGGGGGACACGGAGCAGAACGCTCTGCCGCCCAGGCGCCCAGCCTGGCCAACCCTACTAGTCAACATACCGCAGCCCAGCCTTCTCCAACCCCTCCCGCATCTTGTAATAGTCCAGCCCCAATACGCCGGACGCAAAGATGGCGCGTTTGTCGCCCTCATTGGCCTCCCGCGCCTCAGCCGCATCCGCCACCTTCTGCGCCATCGCCGCAGGGACTACGACAACACCGTCGATGTCCGCAATCACCACATCCCCCGGGTTGACCTGCGCACCCGCACAAACGACAGGGATATTGACCGACCCCAGCGTCGCCTTGATCGTGCCCTTGGCATGGATGGCTTTGCTGAATACGGGAAACTTCATCTCCGTCAGGTCTTTGACATCGCGGACCCCGCCGTCTATGACCAGACCCACCGCACCACGCGCCATAAACGAGGTCGCCAGCAGGTCGCCAAAGAAACCATCTTCGTTCTCGGTGGTGCAGGCTGCCACCACCACGTCACCTGGCTGGATCTGCTCGGCCGCCACATGCAGCATCCAGTTGTCGCCAGGCTGCAGCAGCACGGTGACTGCTGTGCCGCAGATCTTGGCTTCGGTGTAGATGGGGCGCATATAGGGCTTCATCAGGCCCACGCGGCCCATGGCTTCGTGGATGGTGGCGACCCCAAAGCGGGAGAGTTTGTCTACGGCGGATTTGTCGGCGCGAGCGATGTTGCGGTGGACTATGCCTAGTTGGGTCATGGTGTTTCCTTATTGGCTCTTGGCTTTCAGCAATGCATCCAGGCGCGGGAACACGCGCCTTGCGTTGCCTTCGTAGATCTGGTGGCGGTCGGCGTCACTCAGGATCTTGGACGCCTCGATGTAGCGCTTGGTGTCGTCGTAGTAGTTGCCGGTCTCAGGGTCGATGCCGCGCACGGCGCCGATCATCTCGCTGGCAAACAGCACGTTCTTGACCGGGATCACCGTATTCAGCAAGTCAATGCCGGGCTGGTGGTAGACGCATGTGTCGAAGAAGATGTTGTTCAGCAAATGGTCTTGCAGCAGCGGTTTCTTCAGCTCCTGCGCCAGACCACGGAAGCGGCCCCAGTGGTAGGGCACTGCGCCACCGCCGTGGGGGATCAAGAACTTCAGCGTCGGGAATTCCTTGAATAAATCGCTGGTAAGGCACTGCATGAAAGCCGTTGTGTCGGCATTCAGGTAGTGCGCGCCCGTGGTGTGGAACGCATGGTTGCAGCTGGTGCTCACGTGGATCATCGCGGGGATGTCGTACTCCACCATCTTTTCGTAGATTGGGAACCAGGCCTTATCGCTCAGCGGCGGTGATGTCCAGTGCCCGCCCGAGGGATCGGGGTTCAGGTTGATGCCGACATTGCCGTATTCCTTGACGCACTTCTCCAGCTCAGGGATGCAGCTCGCTGGGTCTACACCGGGGCTTTGCGGCAGCATGGCCACCGGCACGAAATGCTCTGGGAAGAGCTGGCTCACGCGGTAACACAGCTCGTTGCAGATGGCAGCCCAGGTGCTGGACACATTGAAGTCACCAATGTGGTGGGCCATGAAGCTGGCGCGCGGGCTGAACAGCGTTAGGTCTGAGCCGCGCTCGCGCATCAGGCGCAGCTGGTTGGTCTCAATCGATTCGCGCAGCTCGTCGTCGCTGATCTTCAGGTCGGATACCTTGGGCATCAGGGTCGGGTCCTGGATACCGGCAATCTGTTGGTTGCGCCAGGTCTCCAGCGCCTTGGGCGCCGTGGTGTAGTGGCCGTGGCAGTCGATGATCATGGCGAACTCCGTTATACGTTAAAGGGGCCTCTAGCCCCCGAGAAATAAGCGTCTATTGCTATCAAATACATATCAGACAGGCACCATGCCCTGGCGGCGTTTGGCCGAGGCGGTGTCCGGCGATGCCATGTAGGCCAGCAGGGCGGAGGCCTCCGCGATCCGTACGCAGGCGGTGGTGATGGCCGCAGAAAACGTGGTGGTGATCTGTATGACCGGTGGCAGCGGGCCAACGATGGCAATACCTTCCACATGCAGCAGTTCACTGAGCTGCTGAAAGCCCAGCGCCACTGCGCCCGATGCCACCAGGCTACCCACCGGCACACCGGGCGGGGCGGTGACAAGGCGGTGCTTGATCTGCTCTGCAATACCCCAGCGTTCAAACAGTTGGGCCAGGGCCACGCCGCTGGGGCCGGTGGAGTAGGCCAGTGTGCTGGCCGCCAGCACGGCCTGGCGCACTGCCTCTTCGCTGCCGATGTCGGGCGGCGGTGTGCCCGCGCGCACCGCCACGGCCACGCCGGAGTGCACGAGGTCCACTTTGCTGTCCGCACGCAGGTTCCCGGTGGCGATGAGCTTGTCTATGGCGTCGGTTGCCAGAACGGCCACGTCGAACGTCTCACCCGCTTGCAGGCGCCGGGCCGCATCCACGCCGCCTACGGACTCCATGCGAACGGTCTGACCGTTGACCGCGGTGTAGGACGACGCCAACTCGGCCAACAACAGGCGTGTGGCCATGGACGAAATGCCCGTCAATGGCGCCGATGGAGTGGGTACAGAGCTGTGCATGGCCGCATTCTGTGCCGGCGCAGCTGTTTTGGTAAGCCTTGGCACTTACTAGCAGCTATCCCAAATCGGCATAATTGAAGTCAAGTTATTGCCATTGAGCACTATGGACCTCAAACAATTGGAGTATTTCGTGCGGGTTGCCGAGTTGGGCAGCTTCACCCGTGCAGCGATCGCGCTGGATGTGGCGCAGCCCGCGCTGAGCCGCCAGGTGCGCCTGCTGGAGGTGGAACTGCGGCAAACCCTGTTGACGCGCAATGGCCGTGGCGCCCTGCCCACCGAGGCCGGCAAGCTGCTGCTGGCGCATGGCCGCGGCATCCTGCACCAGGTGGAGCGGGCCCGGGAAGAGTTGGGCCGGGTGCGGGGCTCGCTGGCCGGCCGTGTGGCCGTGGGCATGCCGCCCAGCCTGGCACGCCTGCTGACTGTGCCACTGACACGGGCCTTCCGCCTGCAAATGCCGGATGCCACCATCTCCATCAGCGAAGGCCTGTCGGTGGCCATGCAGGAGTCGTTGGTGAATGGCCGGCTGGACATTGCGGTGTTGTACAACGCGCAGTCCAGCCCGGAGATCGAGACCAGCCCGTTGCAGGATGAAGACCTGTTTCTGGTGCAGTTGCGCCCACCGGGCCTGCACGAAGACCCGGCACCCGGCCCTATTGCGCTGCGCGATGTGGCGCCGCTGCCGCTGGTCATCCCCAGCCGGCCCAATGCGATCCGCATGCAGGTGGAGTCCGAGATGGCCAACATCGGTTGCCGTCCCAAAATTGCGCTGGAGATTGACGGTGTGCCTGCCATCCTGGATCTGGTGGCCGACGGGGCAGGCAGCGCCGTGTTGTCCCGCCATGCCGTGGACAACTCGGTGCGGCCATCGGTGTACACCCTGCGCGCCATCCACGATCCCGTGTTGCGATCCCGCGTGTCGCTGGCCACCAGTTCCCTGCGCCCCAGCACGCTGACCCAGCAGGCCACATTGCAGCTCATACGCCAAACCGCAGAGGCCGTGATGGGGGTGGGGAAACCCTAGTGCTTTTGCCGCGGCTATGTATGCCAACGTACGGAGACTAAACGCCGGACTTTCTACGATAGGACCACGCCAACAAGGCGGCCAATCCTTTCATCTCTCACGAAAGCCCAGCATGAACGCGAACCAGATCAACGGTACTCTCAGGACACTAGTCGGCAGGGCCCAGGAACAAGCGGGCCATATGCTGGGTAATAGAAGGCAGGTCCTGCGCGGTTTGCAACGCCAGGTTCTGGGCGCCGCCGAAAAACGCCTTGGCGACCACCAGGAATCCGCCAGGCGTGCGCTGGGGCATGGCAGGAGCCTGCACCTTTAACCTGTAACGGACCGTCGCCGTGAACGATGAAGACGGCGCAGCCCATTCCGTAGAGCCAGAGCGTGTGTTACTGCACATGCCAGTGGATGTACGCAGCATCTCACTGGTGGTGCTGGCCACACTGGCCTGCGTCTTCACCCTGCACTGGGCCAGTGCCGTTTTTATCCCGGTGATGGTAGGGCTTTTGTTCAGCTACGCCCTGTCGCCGGTGGTGAACTGGATGGAAGCGTATCGGATTCCGCGCGCCGTGGGTGCGGCGCTGCTCATTCTGGGCATCGTCGGTGGTGCGGGTGCCGGCGTGTATTCGCTGAGCGACGACGCCAACAAACTTGTTGAACTGCTGCCCGCGGCGACCCGCAAACTGCATGACGCCGTGCGCAGACCCTCAGGCCGCGCCGACAGTACCTTGACCACCGTACAAAAGGCAGCCGCCCAGCTGGAGCAGGCGGCTGAAGAATCCACCCAGGTGACACCTCCCAACCGGGGCGTGCAGCGCGTTCAGATTGTCCGCCCCCGATTTGACATCAAGGACCACCTGTGGACTGGAACCATAGGGTTGCTCTCCACGTTGGGGCAGATCGGCATGGTGGCCCTGATCACATTTTTCCTGCTGGCCTCCGGCGACCAGTTTCGGCGCAAACTGATCAAACTTGCCGGCCCAACCTTGAGCCGCAAGAAGATCACGTTGCAGGCGCTGAACCAGATCCACGACCAGATCCAGCGCTACATGCTGGTGCAGCTCTTCACAAGCGTAATGGTGGGTGTGGGCACCTGGTTGTGTTTTCTTGCGCTGGGGCTTGAGAACGCAGCCGTATGGGGTGTTGCCGCCGGTGTTCTGGACCTGGTGCCCTATGTGGGCAGCATTGCCATCGCCACGGGCTCGGCGCTGGTGGCATACCTCCAGTTCGGCACACTGGAGATGGCAGCGCTGGTCAGTGGTGCGTCCCTGGTGATCCATGGCCTGGAGGCCTTTCTGTTGACACCCTGGCTCACCAGCCGCGCCAACAAGATGAACCCCGTCGCAATCTTTGTCGGGGTGCTGGCCTGGGGCTGGCTCTGGGGCATCTGGGGCCTGCTGTTGGGTGTGCCCATTCTGGTGGTCATCAAGGCCATCTGCGACCGCATTGAAGACTTCAAGTCTGTCGGTGAACTGCTCGGCGACTGAACCCTGCTGCGGTCGGGCGTGGGGCTGGTTTCACCGCCGGGCCACCCCAAGGGGAAACGCACCCCCTCGGGGGGCAGCGACCCGCGTAGCGGTGGAGCGTGGGGGCTAATTAAGCCGCAGGGCGCCAGCACCAAAAATGCCGATGAGGCCAATCATGATCAGATAGATCGCCACAATGAAATTAAGCAGCCTGGGCATCAACAGGATCAGTATGCCGGCGAGCAGCGAAATCAGGGGCGTGAGGCTAAGGTGAAGGTTCATATGGGTCATTCCAGTACGGAGGGGCCCGAAGGGCCCGGAGACGCCATGGTGCGCTTTGCAAACCACAGCGTCTGTGGGCCGGCGAACACAGCACCGGCAGACAAAAGCCGCGGTGGGTGGTCTATCGAACAGAAGGAAACAGGTATCCCCCCTACTCTCGGTAGTGTGGCAATTTGTACATAAACGAAGGAGAACGATATGAGCTTGGGAACGATTCTGTTGATCGTGTTGATACTGATGCTGGTGGGGTCCCTGCCCAGTTGGGGGCATAGCCGCAGTTGGGGCTACGGACCCAGTGGTGGCCTTGGATTGATTGTCCTCATACTGGTGATCCTGCTGCTGATGGGCCGAATCTAAATCAGCACAGCAAAAAAGGGGCAGTGCCGTTATGGCACTGCCCCTTTTCTATTGGGCCGGAGGATCAGTGCGGGTTGCCGGGGCGCGCAGCCATGCGCGCCAAAGCCACCAGGGCCGCACCGGTTGCGGCAGCAATCAGCATGGATTTGACAGGCTTTTCGCGGATGTAGGCAACCGTCTTGTCGGAGGCCTGGTTGGCCAGACGCTGGGTACTGTGGACCATTGCGTCTGCGGACTGGGCCGCATGCGCAATCAACGCGTTGGACGCGTCGGTAATGGTGTTGGATTGCATGGTGTTTTCCTGAATGTAAATGGACTGATTACTTGCCAAAACGTGTCTTGACCTGGATTTGGCAGTTGTCCTTGGCGGCACCAGCCATCGCATCACACTTCTCTTTTTCAACCTTGTACTGTGCATCCGTCTTGTCGGAGGCTGCGTCGCTGCGTGCATCAACGATCTTTTCATTGGCCTTGTTGGCGGCCTTGGTGATGGTCTTGCTGGCGTCCTTGTTGGCATCGGTAGTTTTCATCAGCGCTTTGGCATCGGCCTTGGCGGCTACTTCAGCAGCTTTGGCTTCCTTGATGCAAACGTCCTTGGCATTGCCGGTCTGCTCCTGGCACTTCTGGTGTGCCAGGTCATAGGCGGCTTCGGCCTTTGCATCGCTGGCCTGCTGTTGGTGTTTAGGCGTTGGATCGTTGCTGGCATCCAGGTTGGCCAGGGCTACCTTCTTGTTGCCCTTGGCTTCTACCGTACAGATCTTCTTGGGATTGCCGGCGAGGGAATCGCAGGGGACCAGCGCAGCTTTGTAGTCCGCTTCGATCTTGGCCTTGGCGTCTTTCAGTTCCACTTTGGTCATGGTGTCGGCAGCAAAAGCGCCGGCGCCAAATGTCAGGCCCGTTGCGAGGGCGATGCAGTTCAGTGTGTGCAGTTTCATGGTATCTCCTTGGAGGGTTAAAAAAAAGGTAGGCAGTGCTTAACGTTCACCGGTGACTTCAACGTCCACGCGGCGATCCGGTTGCAAACAGGCAATCAGGCTGGGGGTGGGCTTGTTGCCCTTGCAGTCTTCCGGTTTGGTTTCGGGGTTGGTCTCGCCGCGTCCAGTCGAGGTGATCTTGCGTGCATCAATGCCGCCGTTGGTGATCAGGTAAGCCTTGACCGCATCGGCGCGTTCCTGCGACAACTTCTGGTTGTAGGCTTCTGATCCCAGGCGGTCAGTATTGCCTTCTACGGAAACCATGTTGTAGCGTGTGCCTTGCAGGTCACGGCCAAAGGCATCCAGTGCTGCACGACCGTCGGGGCGGATCACGGCCTTGTCAAAGCTGAACAGGGAGTCAGCAGAAAACTGCACCCGGCGTGGTGCTGGCATGGGGGCGGGTGGCGGTGGTGTCACCACTGCAACGGGGGCTGGTGGGGGTGGGGGCGCCACGTAGACCGGTGGGGCTACCGCGGCTACCTGCTGCGGTGCCTTGCGCCCAAATGGGAAAACCAGTGACATCGAGTAGTAGTTGACATCACCGTTGGTGGCAATGCCGTCCCGGACCCTGAAGCGTTCGGCCTCACCGCGCAACAGAACCGATGGCGTGATCTCGTACTGCAAACCCAGGCCAACCTTCATGTTGTTGGCACGCGAGCTGTTGTCGTTGGATGCCGACGCCGACAGACCCGGGCCAGAGAATGAGTCACGGGTGTTCGCATGCTGCACACCAATACGGGCCAGTGCAGTCCACTTGGTACTCAGGGGCATGCTGCCGACCAGGTCGACATTGACGCCTTCGATCTCATAACGGCCATTCAGCGTGCCGCCCGGCATGGAGGTGCCGTAAGTGAACTTGCCCAGATTGAAGTAACCCGCTTCCAGTGCAAAGTTTTTGTTGAACTGGTAGCCGCCGAATACTTTGTATGCGGTGTCCTGGGTTTCGTTGGTAAACGACTTGGGACTATTGGACGACTTCATCAGACTGTCCGTTGTGAACCGGTCCTCGATTTGCGACTGCGACTGCCCGGCGCCCAATCCCCAGTAGTAGTACTTGTTGTCCTGCGCCATGGCAGACGTTGCCAGGATTGTCCCCAGTCCGGCGATGCCCAGCAGATGCAGCGGCGTTAATTTTTTCATGTCTGTCTTTCGTGAATGTGTGAGTCAGTACCGTGTGTACAGACTGCATGTTCACGGGCCGCAGTCGTTTGGTCCGTGCGCCAAAACACATAAACGCGGACATATGCAGCGCTGTTGTGTGGTCGCCACCGCGGCGCCACATACCGACCTACGTGCGCCAAGACACAGACGCGAATGCACGCCTGTTTTACAACCATGGCGTCACCACCGCATTCGCGATTGACAAACACTTTACGAAGAAAGCTGAATATGAAACTGTCCAAACCAATGCCCAACCAATGGTTGCTAACCGTTGCCTGTGTTGTCGGAGCCCTTGCCCTTGTTGCGTGTAGCAGCAGCCAGAAGGCGCCAGCCACCGCGGATGTCGCGGTATCGCAGGCTGCAGTAGAGAACGCCAGCAGCGCAGACGGAACCGAATTCGCACCGGCAGAAATGCGTGCTGCACGCGACAAGCTGGCTGCTGCCAAACAAGCGCTGGCCGCCAAGGATTACAAGGCCGCCTCCGACTATGCCAACCAGGCCCAGGCCGACGCGAAGCTTGCCCAGGCCAAGGCCGGCTCGGCCAAGGCACAAGCCGTATCCGCCACGTTGCAGGAAGACATCCGTGTTTTGCGCAGCGAGCTTGACCGCGCTGGCACCCAGTAATTTCCATCCAAGGCATTCACCATGAAAACAAACCGTATCTACATCCTGCTGGCAGCCACCGTCGTGTTGCTCAGCGCCTGCGCCAGTGGCCCCAAGACCACCAGCCTGCTTGAACAGGTCCGCGTGGAGTACGCGCAGGCCCAGGGCAATCCCAAAGTCGCCACCCATGCAGCGCTCGAAATGCAAGCGGCAACCGACGCATTGGCAAAGGCCGAAGCGGCAGCAAAGGGCCGGGAGAGCCTGGAAACCGTGGACAAGCTGGCATACCTGACCAAGCAAAAGATTGCACTGGCCAACGAAGTGGCCAGCAGGAAATCGTCTGAGGCGGACATCGCCAGCGCCGCAGCCATCCGTGACCAGGTGCGCCTGGACCAGCGCACGCTGGAGGCCAACCAGGCCCGCATGAAAGCCGAAGACGCTGAACGTGCAGCCCAGGCCGCACGTGACGCCGCCGCCGCCGCCACACAGCAGAAAAACCAGGCCCAGGCCAATGAATCCGAAGCGCAGCGACTGGCAGCCGAGGCATTGGCACGCAACCAGCAACTGGAAGCCCAATTGGCAGAGATGGCCGCGAAAAAGACCGAGCGTGGTCTCATCATTACCTTGGGTGATGTGCTGTTTTCCGTCGACCAGGCCCGGCTGAATGCCGAGGGCATTCGTATGGTCCAGCGTCTGGCCACCGTATTGCAGCAGAACCCCAAACGTTCCGTGCTGGTAGAGGGTTTTACCGATAGCACCGGCAGCACACAACACAACCAGGACCTGTCCGAGCGCCGCGCCGCGGCCGTGCGTGATGCGTTGCTGGAGCTTGGTGTATCCCGTGGACAGATTGCGGTGCGGGGTTACGGTGAAGCGTATCCCGCTGCACCCAATGACACCGCGCAGAACCGCCAGCTGAATCGGCGCGTGGAGATCGTGCTGTCTGACGAACGCGGTGTGATTACTCCACGTTAAGCACCCTGTCGCACTGAACGGAGCCTCCCATGAAAGCCAATACCCATACCGCCCGATCCTGGAGTACCGCGTCCTTCGGTGGCAATACGGACACCTCCCCGGTGGAGTTGTCCTCCCTGGGGGACCACCTGGGTACCTGTACGACCCCGCACAAACATCTGTTTGCGCTGCATTGCATGGCAGAAGCCACGCGTGGATTCATGGCGGCCCGTTTCATAACGACGTTGATCGGTTTTGCGCTGCTGATCGCAGTAGCAGCGCTGACGCTGTAAGCCATGGCGCGACCCGCCCTGGCAGACTTGCTTCCGGGCGCCACGCCTGCACTGTGCAACATGCTGGACCCGTCCCGAGGGGCGGTCCAGCCTCCCATTCGATCTGAAATTTTTGGCGCCCAGCGGTTTGCGCAGCATGGCGTGAGCCTGGGCGCTACCCACCGGGCCGAAGCGGTGTCCATCTTTGCGGCCACATTTTTTCCCCGGTTGAAAAGCAACATCCAGGTTTTGCGCGAAGCACACCGCTATATCGGTGTGCAGGCCAGTACCGGGTATGACATCAGTCCCGCGGCCGAGTGGTTGCTGGACAACTTTCACACCATAGAGGCGCAGCTCAAGGAGATCCATGAGGGTTTGCCGCGCAGCTACTTCCGCAGCCTGCCCGTACTGCAGGACGAACCACTGGCCGGTCTGCCGCGTGTGTACGGCGTGGCCTGGGCGTTTGTCGCCCACACGGACGGTGCGTTTGACGAAGCGCTGCTGGCACATTTCCTGACGGCCTACCAGGAGGTACGCGAACTCAAGCTCAGCGAGGTCTGGGCCATGCCGACCACGTTGCGCGTGGTGCTGATCGAGAACCTGCGCCGGCTGGCCGAACGCGTGGCCACCAACAAGGCCGCCCGTGAGGTGGCCAACATCTGTTTTGACCGCATCGACAGTTACGATGCCGACGCGCTGGACGAACTGCTGACCCTGTTGACATTGCGTGGTGTGGGGCGCGTGTTCCTGGCGCAGATGGCGCAGCGCCTGCAGGACCGACGCACTGCCGGAGATGACAACGGACAGACGCTGGTTCAGAGCTGGTTGCGGGTTGCGTTGCCCGATCTGGGTGCCATGCAGATCCAGCAGAGCGCCGACCAGGCGCAGGACAATTTGAGTGTCAGCAATGCCGTGATGTCCTTGCGCGCGATTGGTGATGCGGACTGGTCGGGCATCATTGCGCGCACCAGCGCCCTGATGCAGTTGATGCTGACCTCGCCCCTGTTTTCTGCCGAGGATGACGCCACGCGTGACCAGACCCTGCATGCCATTGAAAAGCTGGCCAGGCGCAGTGGCCAGAGCGAGGTATCGGTCGCGCGCGCCTTGCTGAGGCTTATGCAAACCTCCGACCCGGCCGACGGTCTGTCCGGGGTGGCCCACCACTGGCTGCGCGGTGCTGGCCAAGCCGCGCTGATGCAGGCGATAGGCCTGCCCGATCGCGCAGGATACTTCTGGCAAAACTGCGTCCGCCGCCTCGTCTTGCCAGCCTACTTGCTGGTTTTGTGTAGTGCCTTGTCGCTGCTGGTGTGGTGGCTGCTGCACCACGGGGGTGGAACGGCAGGGTATGGAAATTACACGTGGTTGACGCTTGTATGTGTGGCGGCAATGTTGTTTCCCGCATCCGAAGCGGTGGTGGCCGTCGTGAACCGTCTGATCAGTGAATCAGCCCGACCGCAACACTTGCCCCGGCTGGCCCTGCTGGACGGCATTCCACCGGAGCACCGGGTCCTGGTGGTTATTCCCGGCATGCTGACGACTGCAGCGGCAACCCAGGAACTGGTTCACCATCTGGAGCTGCACTACCTTGCCAACCCTGAGTCCGAGGCGCAGTTTGCGCTGCTCACGGATTGGGCCGATGCCGATACGCCACAGCTCAGCAGCGATGGTGCCATGCTGGCGCTGGCGCAAGAGCAGATGGATGCCCTCAACAGGCGCCACCCCCGTGCACCGGGAGTCACACAGGGAACGGCACGTTTTGTGCTGTTGCACCGCCACCGCAGCTTTAGTGAAAGTGAACAGCGCTGGATCGGCTGGGAGCGCAAACGTGGCAAGCTGGAGCAGTTGGTCACTGCTTTGGCAACCGATGACAACAGTTCCTTTCTGGATCTGGGTGTCGCCTCACAACTGACCCGCAATACGCGCTACATCGTCACGCTGGACAGCGATACCCTGTTGCCATCGGGTCGGCTGCGCGAACTGGTCAGTGTGGCGGCACATCCGCACAACGAGCCAAGGCTCGATACCAGCGGGCGCAAGGTCGTCAGCGGGTATTGCATTCTGCAGCCCCGCATCGAGACCCCGCTGCCCACTGCCGAGCTGGCCACACCCTTTCACTGGTTGTTTGCCGGCCAGTGTGGCATTGACCCGTATAGCGCTGCCAGTTCCGAGGTGTACCAGGACCTGTTTGGCGAAGGCACCTTCACCGGCAAAGGGCTGCTGCACGTGCAAACCCTGCACGCCGTGCTCACAGGCCGCCTGCCTGAGGGCCAGATACTGAGCCATGATTTGTTGGAAGGTTCGCTGGCGCGCTGTGCGACCGTGACCGATCTTTCGGTGATTGAGGACGCACCCTTCCACGCCGACGTAGCGGCTGCGCGTGTGCACCGGTGGACCCGCGGGGATTGGCAATTGCTGCCGGTTCTGGCCGCGTCTGTGCTACGGCCCCGCCAATATGGCATTCGGGCCGTCAACCTCTGGAAAATGCTCGACAACCTGCGCCGGTCGCTGGTCGCGCCCTTGTCGCTGGTTTTTCTGCTGACGGCATTGGCGGGGAGCAGTGTGTCCCCGTGGATCGCATTGGCCCTGGTGTTCCTCGCGTTTTCTGTGGGGCCCTTGATGGGGGCACTGGCCGGATTTTCGCCACGGCAGGTAGATCTGGCAAAAACGCGTTTCTTTGTGGAGGCCGCGGTAGATCTGGGACGCGCCTTGGCCGGCGGCCTCTGGCATGTCGCGCAGCTGGTACACCAGTCGCTGCTGGCAGGTGATGCGATCACCCGCGCGCTGCACCGCACCTTCATCAGCCGGCGCCAGTTGCTGCAGTGGACCACAGCCGCAGCCGCACAGTCCTCGGCCAAGACGACGCTGGAAGGCATTGTGCGTTTGCACTGGCTGGAGCCCGCGACAGCGCTGGCTTTGCTGGTCGGGCTGCTGGTGGCTGGGACACCGTATCCCGGGCTCGCGCTGGGTCTTTGCCTGGTGTGGGGCGGATCCCCTGTCTGGATCTGGTGGGCCAGTCGGCCGCGACCACCGGCCACCGATGCGCAGGTGACCGCACTGGATGCTGCCTACCTGCATGGTGTGGCCCGGGACACGTGGCGCCTGTTTGAGCGGTGTGTGGGGCCGGACGACAAACACCTGCCACCCGACAACCTGCAACTGAGTCCACACGACATCGTGGCGCACCGCACCTCGCCCACCAATATCGGCATGTACCTGCTGAGTGTTGCCTGTGCACGGAAGTTTGGCTGGATTGGTACCCAGGACATGCTGAACCGCCTGCAGGCCACTCTGGCAACGCTGATGACACTGGAGCGCCACCGCGGCCATTTCCTCAACTGGTACGACACCCAAAGCGGCGCGCCCCTGTTGCCCACATATGTCTCCACAGTGGACAGTGGCAACCTCTCGGGGCATTTGCTGGCGCTGGGCCAGGCCTGTCTGGACCTGGCCCATGCGCCGCTGGACGGTGCTGCCGGGCAGCGTGCAATTGCCCACTCGCGGGCACGCATGGCGCCGCTGTTGGCGCTGCGCTCACAATTGCCGCCACAGCTGCGCGAAGAGCTGCGCTGGATGCTGGCGGACCACCGCAACACGCTGCGGTCGGCGGCAATGGACGAAACCCTGGACGCCGTTGACGCCGCCCACCAGTTGCGCGCGTTGGCGCGGGCCTTTACCGACCTGGCCTGGGAGGCCGACTACACATTTTTGTACCACGGCAAGCGCCGGCTCTTCCACATCGGCTACCGGGTTGCCGAACGCCAGCGTGATTCGGCGTTCTACGACCTGCTGGCGTCAGAGTCCCGCCTGACCAGCCTGCTGGCGATTGCCAAAGGGGATGTGCCGGTGCGCCACTGGGCCGCGTTGGGTCGCCCCTTCTTTGCAGTCGGCACCAGCGTGGGCCTGCGCTCGTGGACCGGCTCCATGTTTGAGTACCTGATGCCCAGCCTGGTTCTGGCCGAGCCACAGGGCAGCGTACTGCAGGCGGCCTGCCATGCCGCACTGCGCGAACAAATGTCGTTCACCCGGGCGCAAGGCTTGCCCTGGGGTGTGTCCGAGTCGGCGTATGCGGCCAGTGACCACACCCTGGCCTACCAGTACGCCCCCCAGGGGGTTCCGCGTCTGGCCTTGCGCCGCACGCCCGTGGATGAGCTGGTCATTGCACCCTATGCCACAGCGCTGGTGGCCCAGATCGCACCGCGCAGTGCGACGCAGAATTTCCGGATACTGGAAAGCCTGGGCGCGCGGGGCCGTTATGGATTCATCGACGCGTTGGACTACAGCCCGGCCCGCCGGGTGGACGGCAAATCGTTCACCGCGGTCGACACCGTCATGGCCCACCACCAGGGCATGAGCATCGTGTCTTTGGCGAACACGCTCCTGCATGGGATCGCGCAGCGCTGGGGCATGGCCAATGCGTCCATGGAGTCTGTGGCTTCGTTGCTGCATGAACCGGTTCCGCGTGCCGTTTCACTGTTGTATGCGCCGCCGCCCGCATCGCGGCCCGTGGCGCAGCAACGCCGGCGTGTGCCCAGTCTTCTGCGTCCGGTCGTTCCAGGAGCAGCTGCGGTGGAGCCCACCCACCTGTTGTCCAATGGACGCTACAGTGTGTCGCTGCGTGCCAATGGTGCGGGCTGGAGCCGATGGGGGCAAACCGGCATTACCCGGCAGCGCGATGACGCCTTGCGTGATGACCGCGGCAGCTTTTTCTACCTGCGCTGGGACCAACAGCGCCTGCCTGTGTCGCTAACCCAGCACCCGGCGCCCGACCCCCATGCAAG
Organism: Pseudomonadota bacterium; assembly: GCA_040387325.1. Classification (GTDB taxonomy): domain Bacteria; phylum Pseudomonadota; class Gammaproteobacteria; order Burkholderiales; family Burkholderiaceae_C; genus Allorhodoferax. The sequence continues at coordinate 15,250 of JAZKDY010000076.1, forward strand.
CTACCGCAGCGTCTTCCATGCAGACCGCGTGTGTTTCGATGCCACATGGGCCGACATCCATGCGCAGACCACGGTCTGGGTCAGCCCCGAGGACGATATTGAGTTTCGCAGGGTCGAGCTACGCAACGACAGCGACAGGACGCTGGACATCGAGCTGATCTCTGCTTTCGAACCCACGCTTGCGGATCGGCTGGCCGACGAGGCACACCCGGCCTTCACCAGCCTGTTTGTGCGGGCCGAATGGCTGGTCACCCACCAGTCCCTGTTGCTGGAGCGCAAGCCGCGTCTGCCCACGGAGCAAGGCCTGCAGGCGGCGCATTTCCTTACCACGTCTGACGCGCGTATTCTGGGCACATCCATACAAACCGACCGGCAGCGCTGGTTGGGTCGCAACCACTGTTTGGCAAATCCCCTGGCCTCGCTCGATCCGCTGCCCTTGACCACGGCTGAGACCAGCAAGGTCCTGGCTACCGGGCTGGACCCCATGTGTGCGCTGGCGGTGCAGGTGCGCATCGCGCCCAATGCGCGAATCCAGCTGACGTTTGCAACTGCAGTGGCGGACAACGGTGCGACTTTGCGTGCGGTCATCGACAAGTACCGCCTGGTCAACAATGTCAAGCGTTCCTCGTTGATGTCGGCCACGCTGATGGGCATCCGCCTGCGCAGCCTGCGTATCAGCGCAGACAATTTTGCGGCCATGCAGACCCTGACCACGGCCATGGTCCTGACGCTGACACGGCCTTCCACACGACCGCCAACCGTGGGCGGTGTGAAGCCCGGGGTGTGCGACCGCCGTCTGTTGTGGCGTTTCGGTGTTTCAGGCGACCGGCCGCTGATCCTGGTGTCTGCGGGTGTGTTGCAGGGCCTGGGTCTGCTGCGGGTGATGGCGCAAGCGCTCAATTTCTGGGCCTGGGGCGGTATCGCCTGTGACCTGGTGGTCGTGAACTCAGAGCCCGCGTCGTACGACATGCCCCTGCAGCGCGAAATCGCCGCCCTGCGTGACCGCCATCTCTTTGATACGGGCGCACCCCAGCGCCCTGCCGTGACCGGTTTTGTACTGTTGCGGGCGAACGAGTTGTCGGCCGACGAACTCAGTACGCTCAAGGCCCACGCGCGGGTGCGACTGCATGCCGACGGCCGCCCCCTGGCACACCATGTGCAGGAGTGGATGGACCTGCACGGGCAGGCCATGGCACAAAGACAGGCGCGCCCGCACACACGCCTTCTGGCCAATGACCGCATTGGGCTCACCGCCACGGCGCCCAAAGGCGAGTTTTTGCAGGAATCGGGTGAATTCGCATTTGCAGTCAGTGCCGGTGTCCGTACCCTGCGACCCTGGATCAATGTGTTGTCGAATCCGCACTTTGGCGCGCAGATTTCGGAGGCCGGAGGTGGTTACACCTGGGCGCTGAATAGCCGCTTGAACCAGCTGACCGCCTGGTCCAACGACCCGGTAGCCGATCCGCCCGCGGAGTGGTTTCTGGTGCAGGATCTCAAGACCCAACAGATCTGGAGTGTTACCCCCAACGCCTGGGGTGCGGAAGGCAGCCAATACCAGATACGCCATGGCCAGGGCTATAGCGTGATCAGCCACCACCGTGCCGGTCTGGAGATCAGTGCGCGTTGGTGTGTGGACCCGCAGACCGCGGTCAAGCAGGTCAGCCTGGTGGTGGTCAACCACGGTCTCAAGGCGGTGCGCCTGCGTGTGGTGGGCATGGCAGAGTGGATGATGGGTGCCAACCGTGCCGACCGCGGAACGGTGCAGACTGATTTCTGCCGCCAACCCCTGCCCAATGGCAGTCTTTCGGTACTGATGGCCACACAACGCGAGCGTGCGGCCGGGTTTGGGGACGGTACCGCGTTCCTGAGCCTGGCCGGTGGCGACGAGGACGGCGATGACTGGACCTGCGACCGTCGGGAGTGTTTTGATATGCATGGCCACTTCATGCTGCCCGGGCAGTTCGGGCGGCGCAGCGGCCTGGGGCTGGATCCCTGCGCCGCGCTGGCCTCGCGTATGGATGTGGGTGTGGGCGCCTCTGCCGAGCGGGTCTTCCTGCTGGGGTATGCAGAGAATGCCGACGCAGCGCTGGCGCTGGCCACTGCGGCTGCCGCCGTGCCCACCGAGCAGCGTACGCAGTTGGTGCACGACACCTGGAATACGTTGCTGGGCGCCACGGTGGTGAGCACACCCGACCCCCTGTTTGACGCCATGGTCAACCGCTGGCTGCTGTACCAGACCGTGACCTGCCGTCTATGGGCCAAGGCGGGCTTCTACCAGGCGGGCGGCGCAACCGGTTTTCGTGACCAGTTGCAGGACGCCATGGCGCTGGCCTGGGCGGCACCGAAAATGCTGCGTGACCAGATCGTGCTGTGCGCATCGCGCCAGTTTGAGCAGGGGGACGTGCAGCACTGGTGGCACGCCCCCGTGGGGGCCGGTGTTCGCACCCATTTCTCGGACGACCTGCTCTGGTTGCCCTATGCCTGCACCCGTTATGTCCGTGCCACGGGTGATGCCACGCTGCTGGAGCAGGAGGTCCCTTTTCTGGAAGGCGCGGCGATTCCCGAAGGGGCAGAGGATGCCTACTACACACCCGGTATCAGTGCACACACCGCCTCAGTCTACGAACATGCCGCGCGTGCCATAGACCACAGCCTGCGCGTGGGTGTACATGGTTTGCCGCTGATGGGCAGCGGCGACTGGAACGACGGCATGAACCGTGTTGGTATTGAAGGCCGTGGCGAGTCGGTCTGGCTGGCGTGGTTTCTGTGCCGTCTGGTCGCCGACTTTGTGCCGCTGGCTGCACAGCGTGGTGACACGGCGCGTGTGTTGGCCTGGCAAACCGCCTTGCAGGGCTGGAGGCTTGCCTTGCAAGGCCCGGCGTGGGATGGCCGCTGGTTCAAGCGGGCGTTTTTTGACAACGGTGAACCTCTGGGATCCAGTGCCAATGCAGAGGCCCGCATTGACCTGATTGCACAGTCCTGGGCCGTGTTGTCCGGCGCGGCACCGCAGGACATGCAAAGCATGGCCCTCTCGGCCATGGACACCGAGTTGGTCGACGCGGACCAGGGCCTGATCAAGTTGCTGGATCCTCCATTCAGCCAGTCCGCGCCCAGCCCGGGCTACATACAGGCCTACCCGCCTGGGGTCCGCGAAAACGGAGGGCAATATTCACATGCCGGTGTGTGGGCCCTGATGGCGCAGGCGGCTCGCCCCAGGGACGCACAACACCCAGAGGGCGGCGGTGATACTCCCTACCGGTACTTCACCTACCTGAGCCCGGCACACCGGGCCAGCCACCTGTCCCGCGGCCTTGCCTATGGGATTGAACCGTATGCGATGGCAGGCGATGTGTATTCGCAGCCGCCCTATGTCGGCCGCGGTGGCTGGAGCTGGTACACGGGCGCCGCCGCCTGGTTGCACCGCGCAGCCGTGGAGTCCATTTTTGGCTTGCAGCTGGGCGCACAGGAGCTGGTATTCCAGCCCTGCCTGCCGGCACACTGGGACCGTGCGGAGATGCGTCTGGTCCGTGGTGCGTACAACATGCGTTTTGTGTTCCTGCGGGCCAATCTGGGGGATGCACTGGCGGCGACCACGGCGTTGGGTGCACAGGCACTGCGGCCCGGGCAGGCCCTGCATTGGACGGATCTGGAAGGGGATAGCTGTTTTGTCATTCCTTTGCTCGCGGAATAGTGGCCTGGGCCGGTTGGCACGCGTGGCTCGGTGCGCTAGCACACCGACAAATGGCGGCGGCATTTTTATAGTTGCACTGTCCGTTTGTTAATTACTATTTTCTGGAGATTCACTATGCAAATTCGCCAATCCCTGGCCATCGCCATTTCTGCCATCGTCCTGCTCACCGCCACCGGTTGTGCCGTCCAGCGTGGTCAGGAATCCGTGGGCTCTTACATCGATGATGCAGGTATCACCACCCTGATCAAGACCCGCTTTGTGGAAAACAAACAGGTGGACGCTGCGTCCATCAAGGTCGAGACATTGAACGGCACTGTCATGTTGTCGGGCTTCGCCAAGAATGGCGCCGAGCGCACTTCCGCTGAAGCCATCGCACGCGGTGTCAAGGGTGTGGTCGCTGTCAAGAACGAGATCGCTGTCCGCCCATAATTGGCGCAGGCCATTCTCCAAAGCCCCAGGCTCCGTTAAGGAGCGCTGGGGCTTTTTTGTGGGCCGGTTTATTGTGGTCTTTTCACCAGAAACTGCGACAACTCTTCCAGCACGGTCCGTACTGCATGGTTGGCGGCGACCACGCCCGCGCGGGGGTCATCGCTGCTGGCCGGGACTTGCGCATCAAAAGCGCGCCACGCGACCACCTTGCGTGTCTTCTCTTCGACCAGGTAGACCCGCAGCGTGAAATGCACGTTGCTGGGCCGGGTCTGAAAATCCTGCTGCAGCCGCACGATCTCGGTGTCCAGCCGCAGTTCACCACCGGCAGAACCCGGTGTCATCACCACTGCACGGAATGCACCCGTGTGTTCTATCGCTGCCACCATCAACGGCCCGAGCATGCGTGCGGGTGTATCGATCCATTCGCTGTGCGCAAAATACTCCAGCTTGTGGGGCTCGCGCATGTAGATGATGCGCTGGCTGTCAAAGCCCGAGGCCGCACGCACCGGGCTGATGATCAGCGTTGGGGCACCGGCAGGCACGGCGCGCGCTGTATGGGGCGTTGTTGCAGCCGGACCTGCATACTCCAGCGCATAAAAGCTCGGCGGCGTGCTGGCCTTGGGCTGCAGCACGCTGCAGGCGCTTAGGGCCAGGACGGCCAGGCACACGCCCGCCAGTCGTGCGCGTGATGCAGGGGTTTTGTGGTGTGGTGTTGTCACGGTTTTGCTCCCTGTTCTCCGGGACCCGTGGGAACCGGTGTGCGACCAAATAACAGCCCACTCGGGTCGCGGGTGGTCTGCTCGCTCAGCCGCCGCAAGGAATTGCTCAGGCTGCCCAGTTCACCCAGCAGGCGTTCGACCTCGGGCAGTGTCTCCGTGCCCAGGCGCTGGACGCCGACACCCAGGCCATCGGCCGCCTTGGATGCACTGGCGCCCGCCAGGGAGAGGTCATTCCCCATCTTGCCGACGGAATCTGCGCTGCGGCCCACGCGGTCGATCAGGGGGCCGAGTTTGGCGGTTGCCTGTGCCGTGTTGTTCAGGATGCTGGAGAACGATGCCTGGTTCTCCGGGCTCAGGATGGCATTGATGTTGTTCGAGGTGCTGTCCAGCTTGCCCAGCACATTCGTGAGCACGTTCTCCAGCCGGGCGCTCAGCGAAGGTTTGGTCTGGATAACGGGGTAACGGTTGGGGGCAATGGTGCGCAACGCGGGTGAGTCCCGTGTGCCACCGCTGAGCTCTACATAGGTAATGCCGGTCAGGCCCTGTGTCTTCAGCACCGCAATGGTGTCTTCCTTGATCGGGGTGCCGTCTTCAATGGCAAAGCTCAGGATCACGCGTTCGGGGGTGGCGCGGTCCAGGTCGATGCGCTGCACCTTGCCAACATCCACGCCGTTGTATTTGACCGGTGCATTCAGGTTGAGGCCCGCAACCGACTCATTGGCTATCGCGAGGAAGGTGTCGTAGTTCTTCTGCCAGGCGCCGCCAGAGGCCAGCCACAGTGCTCCGGCGATGAGGACGGCGCCCAGGCCCAGAACAAAGGCGCCCACAATGGAAAAGCTTACTTTGGTTTCCATACGGTCTCCTGGGGTGGGGTTGGGGGTTGGGCCTGTTGTTGCGCGCTGCGTGCACGTGGGCCTTCAAAAAAGGGCCGTACCAGGGGTTTGTCGGAGTCGGCGAGTTCCTGCATGGAGCCTATGGCCTGCACCGTGCCATCACCCAGCACGGCCACGCGGTCGGCCACCTGCCACAGCAGGTCCAGGTCGTGGGTGATCATGACGATGGTCAGGCCATACAGGTCGCGCAGCGAACGCACCAGCTCGTCCACCCCTGCCGCACTGTCGGGGTCCAGGCCCGCGGTCGGCTCGTCCAGGAACAGCAGTTCGGGGTCCAGCGCCAGGGCGCGCGCCAGGGATGCGCGTTTCATCATGCCGCCACTCAGCTCGGACGGGTACTGGTCTGCCACTTCCGGCCGCAGGCCGGCCATGGACAGTTTCCAGTGCGCGATTTCGTCAATCAGGCTGTCGCCCAGATCCGTGTGTTCGCGCAGCGGCAGGCCAATGTTTTCGAGCACGGTCAACGCGCCAAACAGACCACCGTGCTGGAACATCACGCCCCAGCGCTGGCGCAAGGCCAGGGCGTCCGCGGCGCCTATGTTGTTCAGCGGTATGCCCAGTACCCGAACGGTGCCCTGCGTGGGTTTCTGCAGCAGGATCATTTCGCGCAGCAGTGTGGATTTGCCGGTACCACTGCCACCGATCACTGCAAAAATCTCGGCACGGCGCACCGACAGGTCCACGCCGTCGTGTACCACGTGGTCGCCAAAACGTGTCACCACCTGTTCCATCTCTATGACGGCTTCATCGGTGTCGGGTGCGCTGTCCATGTCACAGGTCCAGGATGCTGAAGGCAATGGAGAACAGGGCGTCTGCCACGATCACCAGGAAGATGGACTGCACCACGCTGCGGGTGGTTTGTTGCCCCACGCTGTCGGCGCCCCCGCGGGTGCGAAAGCCCTGGAAACACCCTACCAGGCTGATGATGATGGCAAACACCGGCGCCTTGGCTATGCCCACCATGTAAGACGTGACACTGACCGCCTTGGCCATGCGGTCCAGGAATTCGTTGTAGCTGACATCCAGCTGGGTCTGCGCCATCAACATGCCACCGGCAACGCCCAGCACATCGGCAAACACCGTGAGCAGGGGCAGGGCAATGACCAGGGCAATGACCTTGGGCACCACCAGCAACTCCAGTGGCTCTATGCCCAGGGTGCGCATGGCATCGATCTCTTCCGTCACGGCCATGGTGCCGATCTGGGCCGCAAAGGCCGAGCCTGAACGCCCGGCAATGGTGATGGCGGTGATCAGCGGTGCAAACTCGCGCAGCATGGACAGGCCCACCAGGTCTGCCACAAAGATGTTGGCACCGTACTGCCGCAACTGGTCGGCCCCCTGGTAGGCCACCACAATGCCCAGCAAAAGCGACAACAGACCGACGATGGGCAGCGCATCAAAACCCGCCCTGCGGATGTTGAACAGAATGGGGCGCCAGCGCATGCGCGATGGGTGGATCACGCAGTTGGAAAAAGCCAGCGCACATTCACCCACAAAACCCAGCATGGCAAAAAACTGCTCCCAGGCCGCACCGGCGTGGCGACCCACGCGCTCCAACAGGTGTTGTGGCGCTGCCCTGGGCGCAGCGGCTGGTGCACGGGCCTGTGCCTCTTCATGGGTGGTGACAGCTTGCAGCAGGCGCGCGAGGTCGGGGTGCAAACCCTGCAATGTGATCTGGGCGCCGTCTGCGCGCAATCGGTTCACCAGCTTGTGCAGCACCCAGGCGCCCGCGGTGTCCAGTTGGGCAATGCCTGTTGCATCAAGCTGTGTTGGCGCGCTGCGGTCAGCCTGCAGGGCATCCAGTTGGTTCGCGATACCACCCAGGCCCCGCGCAGTCCACGCCCCACCCAAGGTCAGGGTGTCGGGGCTCGACGGTGTGGCGCTGGCACGCGGCTCGCTGAAGTGCTTCATACGTGGATCTGAGCTTAGGTGTCGCCCCCTGTCCTGTTTGTTCGCGAGCGAACAGAACACGCCGGCGATTCAGGGCAAGGTAGGGCACACGGTCACACCTCTGTGATTGGTATATGGAGTAACACGTATGAAAACCCGCATCGAAATTCTGGCGTTTAACACCTTGATGGCCACCGTTCTGGCCGTCTGCGCCGTCGGCTGCAGCAAACCGGTGGACAGTGTTGGCCTGCCCGTGGCCAGCACCACCGTAGGCACCGACATCGACGACAGCGTCATCACCAGCAGCGTGAAGTCTGCCTTGCTGGCAGACGCCGACATCAAGAGTTTTGACTTCAAGGTCGAAACCCGTAAGGGTGAGGTGCTGCTCAGCGGTTTTGTAGACAACCAGGCCCAACTGGACCGCGCGACGGCTGTCACCCGCGCGGTGTCGGGCGTCAAGGGCATTCAGAACAATGTGGTGCTGAAGGGCGCGCCTACCACCGTGGGCAAGAAGGTGGATGCCGGCATCATCACCAGCAAGGTCAAGGCCGCGCTGCTGGGTGACCCCAATATCAAAAGCTTTGACATCGCCGTCGTCACCCGGGACGACGAAGTGCTGCTCAGCGGATTTGTCGACAACCAGGCCCAGGTCGACCGCGCCATGGAAGTGGCCCGCGGCATTGAGGGTGTGCGCCTGGTGCGCAACGAAATGAGCATCAAGAAGTAAGGCTGCCCCGGAAGGGGCTGGCTTGCTACGCGCTGCGCTTGTGCACGTCGCTGAGCAGGCGCTCCAGTTCCTTCTTGACCACGCCATAACATTCACAGGCACTGGCTTCCAGGCCCTGGCGTTCCAGCACCGCGATGTGGCCGCGCCGGTAGCGTATGTAGCCAGCCGTCTGCAGATTGCCGGCGGCTTCGGTCACGCTTTCGCGGCGCACCCCCAGCATGCTGGCCACCAGTTCCTGGGTCATCACCAGCTCCCGCGCAGGCACGCGGTCCATGGTCAACAGCAGCCAGCGGCACAGTTGCTGTTCCACGGAGTGGTGGCGGTTGCACACGGCAGACTGGGCCATCTGTGTCATGAGGGCCTGGGTGTAGCGCAACAGCAGGCGCTGCAGCGCGCCAGCACGGTTGAATTCACTTTGCAGCACATGGCGGTCCAGCCGATAGGCGTGTCCCGCTGTCTGTACCACAGCCGAGCTGGGGGTGGTGTCGCCGCCCATGAACAGCGAAATGCCTACCACCCCTTCGTTGCCCACACCAGCCGTCTCGGCCGATGCGCCGGTCTCGGTCACATAGTGCAAAGACACGATGGAGGTGGTGGGGAAGAATGCGTGGCGCAGTTGTGTTCCGGGTTCGTAGAGCATCTGGCCCAGTGCCATGGGCACCAGTTCCAGGTGCTGTGCAAACAGGTCAAAGTCTGCCTGCGGCAGGGCTGCCAGCAGGTGGTTGTGTTGGGGGCTATGCAGGAGGGTCATGTCTTTGGTGCGGGTTGTCGGCATGTCAGGCACCCGTCACGATTTCAACGCCTATGCCCCGGTAACCCAGGAAACGGCTGCTGCGGCTGAACATGGGCTCGCCGCTGACGCGGTACTGCTGCTCTGAGCCGTCCGGCAGGTGCCGGTGGAAGATCAAATCCAGAAAGGGTTCACGCGCTGCAATGGTTGCGCGCAGGGCTTCACGATCGCCGGTATCCCAACCGTCGGTCTGTGCAGTTTTTGAAATACCCTTGTGCGTGTCGACCTGCAGGCCCAGCATTTCCAGCACCGGGCCTGAGACCTTGGTGAAGCTGCCGTTTTCGTCCTGCTCCCAGTACCAGTCTGACGCCAGCTCGGTCAGGCTGCGGTAACGCGCCTCACTCTCGCGCAACTCGGCGGTGCGCTCCAGCACCGTTTGTTCCAGCACCTTGTTGAAGTCGGCCAGTTTTTTGTACAGCAGGCGCACCTCCAGCATATTGTGGATTCGGGTCTTGACCTCGACCAGGTCAAACGGCTTGCTGACAAAGTCCTTGGCACCGGCTTGCAGTGCACGCAGCTTGTGGCCCGGCTGGGCCGTGAGCACAATAACCGGCAGGTAGGGGTCCATCGTGTTGGTCTTGAGGCTTTCCATGACCTGGAAGCCATCCATCACCGGCATCTGCAGGTCCAGCAAAATCAGGTCGTAGGCGTTCTTGCGGTGCAGTGCACACACCTCTTCAGGCACCAGGGTGGAGGTGACGCCGGTGTAACCGGCGGACTGCAGCAGTTGCTCCAGCAATTGCACATTGGATTCCTGGTCATCAACGATCAGTATCCTGGCGTTGAGAATGTCGGCAGATTGGATCATGGGGTTATTCCTCGGGATGATTGGGTAGGTTGGTGCAGGGTTCTTGCGCGATGGGGAAATGTTTCATGGCAGGCTTTGTTCTGGGGTGCCTGCATGGGCCAGCTCTATCCAGAACACACTGCCCACACCAATGGTGCTGCGCGCGCTAATGGTGCCGCCCATCAATTCCACCAGGCGTTTGCTCAGTGCCAGGCCTACACCGGTACCTTCGTCAGAGCCGCTGTCGCGGCCCAGGCGGTTGAAGGGCTGGAACAGGTGGCTGATCTTGTCGGCCGACAGGCCATAACCGCCGTCTATGACACTCACACGGATACGCTGGTCTGCCTGCACACTGCACGACACCTCCACCGTGCCACCGGTCCGGTTGTACTGGATGGCGTTGGACAGCAGGTGTACCAGGACCTGGTGGAGCCGGGATTTGTCAGCAGACACTTTCAACGCGCCATGGGGTTGCTCACACACCATGCGGATATTGCGGGCCTGCGCCGCGGGGGCCACGCTGGCCTGGCTGGAGGTCAGAACTTCGCACAATGCGACTGGTTCGGATTGCAGCTGCAATCGCCCGGACTCGATTGCCGTCAGGTCCAGAATCTCGCCGATCAAATCCAAGAGGTACCAGCCCGCACGCAGGATACGGTCTATGCTGCTTTTTTGCGTGGCAGTGGGTGCGGGGTCGCCCAGGTCCATCAGCTGGGCAAAGCCAAGAATGGCGTTCAGTGGTGAGCGCAACTCGTGGCTCATATTGGACAAAAAGTCGGATTTGGCCAGGCTGGCTTTTTCGGCCACGGCCTGTGCCACCTGCAGCGCCTGGTTTTTTTCCAGCAGGATCGCGTCCATGGCTTTGCGTGCACTGATGTCGGTCAGCACCAGACGCTGGACCGGTGCATGGTCCGCTTCGTGCGCCAGGCTGATCTGCACGTGGGCCCAGAACACCGCACTGTCGCGCCGGACCAGCTGCAGCTCACAGCCCTGGGGCAGCCCGGATTCAAAGAGGGCTTTGCGGCAGGTGTAATACGTGTCCTGGTCCGACCGGGCAATCAGGCTGCTCATGGGTTTGTTGACGACATCGCTGCGGGCCATGTTCAGCAAAGCGGCGGCGGTGAAGTTCACCTCCAGAACCAGGCCCTGCTCGCTGATGGTGCAATACCCCACGGGTGCCAGGTCGTACAGGTCAAAGTACCGGGCGCGTGCGGCATCCAGCGCGGCCTGGGTTTGGCGCAGTTCGTCGTTCTGCATCTCCAGCTCAACCTGGTGCACTTGCAGTTCGTGCAGCATGTGCCGCATGGCTTCCGCCGACAGCTCTTGCAGATGGGTTGGTGTCGGGCTGGCTTTGGCGTGGATAAGATCTTCGGCCCGCTCACGCAGTCCGTGTCTTGGCCGTTCACTGTGCGGGGCCATGGCGTGCTTTCGGTTGGTCATCCGCCGCGGGGTCTGCAGTGCGCTCGGTGGTGGCGATGGCATACATTTCGCCGGCGTTGTCGGTCAGCGCGGTGGAGGTGATGGAGACCTCGATCTCGGCCCCCTCCTTGGTCAGACGCCTGGTGCGGTAGGGCTCCAGCGTCTTGGCGTCCCCCAACTGTGCCACCTTGGAGGCCGCGTTGTCCTGCAGTGCCTTGGGCAGGCGGTCGCGCACATTCAGGGTCAGCGCCTCGGCCTCGGTCCAGCCGTACATGCGGGTGGCACCCGGGTTCCACGCGATGGTGCGGCCCTGCAAATCCTGCACGGTGATGGCGTCGTGGGCGTCGCGCACCACCACCGCCAGCCGCAACAGCGCGTTGGCCTTGTGCAGGTCCTCGCGCACCCGCACGATCTCGGTGATGTCGACAAAGGTGATCACTGCCCCCTCAATCACATTGTCCAGCGTGCGGTAGGGCAGTATGCGCATGGTGTACGACCTGCCCTCCACGGTCTTTACGGTGACCTCTTTGGGGACCAGTGTGGACAGTACGCTTTGTGCATCGGCATTCAGCCGGTCATACCCGACCAGGTTGGACATGATGTGGCCCATGGGGCGCCCCACATCGCTCAGTATCAGATTGACGATGCGGGTTGCCGCCGGTGTAAAACGCAGGATGCGCAGATCGTGGTCCACAAAGATGGTGCCAATGCCCGTGCCCGCCAGCAGGTTGTTCATGTCATTGTTGGCGCGGGACAGGTCGCCCACCTTGGTCTGCAGTTCGGTGTTGACGGTGGACAACTCTTCGTTGATGGACTGCAGCTCTTCCTTGGAGGTCTCCAACTCCTCGTTGGTGGACTGCAGTTCTTCATTGACCGACTGCATCTCTTCGTTGGATGACTTCAGCTCCTCGTTGGAGGTCTCCAGCTCTTCGTTGGCCGCGTTCAAATAGTCTTCCTTGGCCTGCAGCTCTTCCCTCAGCTCGGCAATGTGGGCATGGATGTCCTGTGTCTGCTGGTCTGTACCAGCTGGCAGCGCCGTGGGCGCAGCATGCGCCGGTGCAATGCCGGTGGCGGGCGCTTCCTCCAGCATCACCAGGTACAGGCGGGACTCCAGCGCGTTGGCAGGTCCGGCCTCTACGGGCACCACGCCCAGGTTGACCAGGGTGTGGTGGCCGTTGGTCCTGACACGCAAGCCGGACACATGGACCGGGGTCTTGACGGTGCCTGCCTTGTGCAGGCTGGTGGTCAGGTCGTGGCGCAAACCCTCGCGCGCCATCTTCAGGATGTTGTTGATACCGGCCTCACCCGGGGCGGGCTCCAGGTACATGCCCACGCGCCCATGCAGGTACAGAATGTCGCCCTGGCTGTTGACCAGGGCAGCCGCCTTGGCCACATGGCGCAACAGGGTCTGTTCGGTCAGCTCGCGCAAGGACAGCTTGGGCGGAGACGTGTTTTTGCCAGGGCTCAATTGCAGGGCTCCATTCTTATGGGTAGGGGGCAACAGGAAACGGCCCAGGGCCGCACGTTGCGCGCCCTGAAAATCTTCCTTGCGCTGGTAGACCTTGGATTTGCGGTCCAGCGGCATGTACAGATCACTGAAATCACCCACGGTTTCCGAGGTACCCAGAAACAACAGGCCACCGGGATTGAGCGCGTAGTGGAACAGCGAGATCACCTTCTTCTGCAGCTCCGCGCCCAGATAAATCAGCAGATTGCGGCAACTGACCAGGTCCAGCTTGGAGAACGGAGGGTCCTTGATCAGGTCCTGCTCGGAGAACACCAGCAGGTCGCGGATGACCTTGTGCACGCGGTAGGTGTCGCCCTCGGGTTCGCGGGTGAAGAAACGCGCCAGGCGCTCGGGGCTGATGTCTTCTGCAATGCTGGCCGGGTAAATACCGGCACGGGCCACGGCGATGGCACGGCTGTCGATGTCAGTGGCAAACACCTGGATCTTGTAACTCTGCTTGAGCATCTCCACCCGCTCCTGCAGCAGGATAGCGATGGAGTAGGCCTCTTCGCCGGTAGAGCAGCCCGTGGTCCAGGCGCGCACCACGCCGCCCGCAGGCTTGCCGCTGAACAGCTTGGGTATGACCAGTGTCTCCAGTGCGGCAAAGGCCTCGGGGTCGCGGAAGAAATTGGTGACACCTATCAGCAGGTCGCGGAACAGCGCCTCTACCTCGGCCGGAGTCTGCTGCAGGTACTTGGCATACGCATCCATGCCGTCGATCTGGTGCACCGCCATGCGACGGTCAATGCGCCGGTAGATGGTGCTGGGCTTGTACTGGGAGAAGTCGTGCCCGGTCTGGGTGCGCAGCAGGATGAATATCCGCTTCAAGGCCCCCTGGGACTGGGGCGCCGCCGTGGCGGCAGCACGTGGCAGTTTGCCCAGCGCATGGCTGACATAGGCGATGAGCTGGCCGGGCATTTCCGCCGGAGGCAGCACGTAGTCCACCAGGCCGGTGGCCATCGCGTGGTGCGGCATGGAGTCAAATTCAGACGAGGCCGCAGTCTGCGCCATGGCCATGCCGCCGCCGTCCTTGATGGCCCGCACACCCAGGGTGCCGTCACTGCCCGTGCCCGATAGCACGATGCCGATGGCCCGCTCCTGCTGGTCCTGCGCCAGCGAGGTGAACAGAAAATCAATCGGCAGGCGGTGGCCGCGCGGTGCGGTGGGCTCCAGCAACTGCAGCGCTCCGTTCAGGAAGGCCATGTCGCGGTTGGGCGGGATGATGTACACACAGTTGGCCTGCACCAGCATGCCGTCCGCCACCTCGAACACCGGCATGCGGGTGGTGCGCTGTACCAGTTCGGTCAGCAGGCTGCCGTGGTCCGGCGCCAGGTGCTGCACCAGCACAAAGGCCATGCCCGGCTCACCCACGGCCGGCATGCCGGAGAAAAAGGCCGCAAACGCTGCCAGGCCACCTGCGGACGCGCCGATACCCACAATCGGGAAGGCGGCGCGTGGTTCCGCGTCTGGCGTGGCCGAGGGTATCAAATACTATGCTCCTGAATGTATAGCGTTACTATCATATTGGACGGGGGCTGTAGGCCAATTTTCCTTAAGCGCTTCCCTCTGGAGCGGCCTGCGCCAGCTCCAGCCCCTGGTCCAGCGCCAGCATGAACTCGGCAATCTTGATGGGTTTGGTCAGGTAGCGGAAGAAGCCGGCCTCCAGACCCTTCTCCACATCGCGCGGCATGGCATTGGCGCTGAGTGCCAGCACCGGTATGTGGGTGGTCATGGGGTCGTCGTGCAACAGGCCCAACGCCTGCAGGCCACTGATGCCCGGCAGGTTGATGTCCATCAGGATCACGTCAGGCAGGTGGGTGCGCGCCATGGCGATGCCACGCACACCGTCTTCGGCGCGTAACAGGCGTATGTCGGGCCGGCGCGATATCAGCTGTGCCACCAGTTCCATGTTGGCTTCGTTGTCTTCCACATACAGCAGGGTGCGCACGTTGCGGTCGGTCTGCGCAGGCGCGGGCAGCAGCGCCAGCTCCTCGTCGGGGTCCAGTACCAGGGACTGGGGATCTGCCAGGTTCAGTTCGACCCAGAAGTCGCTGCCAACCCCCACCGTGCTGTGGGCACCGATGCTGCCGTTCATCAGTTCCACCAGGCGTTTGCTCACCACCAGGCCAATGCCCGTGCCTTCTTCGTCGCTGTCCTCCTGGCCCAGGCGGTTGAAGGGTTCGAACAGCTGGGCCAGCTTTTTGGCTGACAGGCCTTCGCCGGTGTCGCGCACGCTGATGTGCATACGTGTCTTGCCGGCGGGCCGGAAGGTCACGTCCAGGGATCCATCCTGCCGGTTGTACTTGATGGCATTGGTCAGCAGGTTCACAAACACCTGTTTCACACGGGTGCGGTCGGCCTGCACATAACAGGGCGCCTTGAAGTTGGGAAAACGCATCTGGATGCCCCGCCGCCTGGCCTGGGGCTCCATCATGGTCTGGCAGTCGCGCAATACCTCTTGCAGCGACACCGGCTCCATGGACAGGGACAGCTTGCCGGACTCGATCAGCGCCAGGTCCAGTATCTCGTTGATCAGCTCCAGCAGGTACCAGCCCGCCTTGAGAATCTGCTCGATGCTGGCCCTTTGTGTTGCGGTGGGCGGGGGCACGCCGGAGTCCATCAACTGCGCAAAACCCAGAATGGCGTTCAGTGGCGAGCGCAGCTCGTGGCTCATGCTGGACAGGAATTCCGACTTGGCCAGGTTGGCCTTGTCGGCGGTGGACCGGGCCGCTTCCAGTTCAATGGCCTTGATCTGCAGGGACTTGTCGAGCTGGAAACGCTCGGCCTCGGCCAGTTTGCGGGCCGTGTTGTCGGTGCCAATCAGCAGGTAACCAATGATGGTCTGGTCATTGCTGCGCAGTGCAGTGACCGACACCAGGGCTGGCAGGCGTGTGCCGTCCTTGCGGATGTAGCTCAATTCGTAAATGTCTTCCATGCCGCGCGAGGCCTTGTAGGCCAGTGCCTCAAACCCCGGGGCGATGTCGGTTTCATGCTCGGCCGCAAGTGCCATCGCCCGGGCAATGAGCTCTTCGGGGTCGGAGATGTCGGCCGGCGTGACCTGGTTCACCATTTCGGCCGCGGTATAGCCCAGCATACGCTCGGCGCCCACATTGAAAATCTGGATCACGCCCAGGGCATCGGTGGCGATGCAGGAGAAGTTGGCGCTGCTGAAGATGGCACTTTGCAGCGCGCCGGCCTTGCGCAGTGCTTCTTCGGCCTGTTTGCGGGTACTGATGTCACGCAGGATGCCGGTGAAGTAGAGCTGGCCGCCCAGCGACATTTCGCTGACGGCAATCTCCAGCGGAAAAAAGCTGCCGTCCTTGCGAAAACCCATGACCTCGCGGCCCTGGCCCAGAGCCCGGGCCTCGGGGCTTACGCCATAGTGCTCCAGTGCAACATGGTGTTGTTCCTGGTCCAGCTCGGGTATCAGAAAACCAAAGGCCTTGCCGGTCAGCTCCGCGGCGCTGTAGCCAAACATCTGTTCAATGGCAGGGTTGGCCGACTCAATGATGCCGCCTTGGGCCTGCAGAGTGACGATGCCGTCGCCCACGGTGTTCAGAATGGTCTGCACCCTTGCCGCGCTGTCGCGCAGGGTTTGTTGGGCTGCGTACTCGGCGGTCACATTGCGGAACACCAGCACGGCACCAACCACCTGGCCTTGCAGGTCACGCACCGGGGCGCAGCTGTCGGCAATGTCGAACTCACGGCCATCCCGCGCAATGAGTACCGTGTGGTTGGCCAGACCCTGGAGGGTGCCGTGCGCCAGCGCGCGGGCGACAGGAATGGTGGCGACGTGGCGGTCCGCCTTGTTGACAATATGGAAGACTTCGTTCACCGGGCGCCCCTCGGCCTGGGCCTGGGTCCAGCCAGTCATGTCCTGGGCGACCGGGTTGAGCAGCGTCACGCGGGCCTGTGCATCGGTAGCGATGACGGCGTCGCCGATCGAGTTGAGGGTGACGGTGAGTTTCTGGGTGCTGTCCTGCAGTGCGTCGTTGCTGGTCTGCAGCAGGGTATTGGTGCTGATTTGTTCGTCCAGCAGATGCCGGGTTTCCGCATGCACCAGATTTTTCAGGCGCTGCTGGGCGGCGCGGTAGCTGGAGTAGGCAAAGTACAGCGCCAGCAGCAGGGCCAGCACACCCATGCCAATGATGGTGGCGAATAGGCGGCGCATGCTGCGGTCAAAACCTGCGTTGTGCTGCGCCTGGATGTCGGTCTCGATCTGGACGATGCCACGCATCTCCTGGCGTATGCCGTCCATCAGGCGTTTGCCCTCGTCGCTGTTGATCAAGGCCAGTGCACCCACGGCATCGCTGTTGCGGCGCAAGGCAATGGTCTTGTCCATTTCTGCCAGTTTGGCGTCCAGCAGGGGGGCAATCGTGTCCACATGTTTCTGTGCTGGTGCGCTGGCGGTCAACTGGCGCAACACGGCCAGATGGGCCTTGATGTTGTCGCGCACGCCCTGGTAGGGCTCCAGATAGGTCTCTCCGCCGGTGAGTGCATAACCGCGCTGGCTGGTTTCTGCCACCGTCAGCGTGGACATCAGATCGTCCGCGGCCGTGATGATGACGCGCGAGTCGCGGCGGTGGTCGGAGGCCTGTTCGATCTGGTGGTAAGTCCAGAACGTGAACACCATACCCAGCGACAGGAGCACTAACACGGCGGCAAGCCAGACAAATGTTTTATGGGTGGTTTTCAAAGGGACGTACTCTCAAATTTGGCGTTGCTCGGACCCTTATACGCGCATCCCGTGGCGCCGCGGCATTTACTTCTGCTGGCGCATGGAAGGGGCCAGTGCGCCAAGCGTAGCCAAACCCGGGCATTCCCTCTGTTCGGTGGCGCACCTTCAGGAAGTGGCTTATGACAAATCGGGCTGTAGCCCCCGAGAAATATAGCTACGTCACTACTAAATCCATAGCAATTGGCAAATGCTGGCAGCCAGTGGCACATGGGTGTGTTCGCGCACAGACTTCTCATGGGTCCTGCCCAAGAATGGAATTTCTTCCGTGGGCGCATGTGTTGCGCGCCACGGTTTGTTGTAGTCCTTCTGTATTGGAGTTTTCACCATGAACATGAACAACAGGTTTTACGCCGTGGTACCGGCCGTGTTGCTGGCATCGGCCTTGGGTATGGGTGGCTGCGCAGGCATGAACCACCAGGAACGCAGCACCGCAACCGGCGCTGTGATTGGTGGCGCAGCCGGCGCCGTGCTGGGCGGCGGGGTGGGCGGCACCGCCGCCGGTGCGGTGGTGGGGGGCGTGGTTGGCCACGAAGTGGGTAAGCCAAAATAAGTCCTGCCAACGCTCTGTGCTCTCTGCATGGGTCCCAGGGGCGTGACAGGCGCCCCTCTTTTGTTTTTCTAGAGGGCCCGGCGCGCGTACCGCTCGAAGGCGGCCACCGGCAACGGCATGCAGAAGTAGAAGCCCTGGTAGGTATGGCAGCCGGTCGCGCTCAGGAAGTCGCGCTGGGCTTCGATTTCCACCCCTTCGGCGATCACGTTCAGGCCCAGGCTGTGCGCCAGCGCCAGTATGGTCTTGGCAATGGAGGCGTCGTGGTGGTCGCTGAGGATGTCGCGCACAAAGCTGCGGTCAATCTTCAGCTCGTCCAGTGGCATGCGTTTGAGGTAGGACAGCGATGAATAACCCGTGCCAAAGTCGTCCAGCGAGAAACACACCCCCTTGGCCTTCAGCGCAAACATCTTCTCTATGACCGCGGGCACGTTGTCCACCAGCAGGCTTTCGGTCAGCTCCAGCTTCAGGCGCTGGGCATTGGCGCCCGACGTGGCCAGGGCGGCCAGGACCTGCTCCACAAAGTCGCTTTGGCGGAACTGGTAGGCGCTGACGTTGACGGCCAGGTTCAGGTGCTGGGTTTTGGGCTTGTCGGCCCAGCGCGCCAGTTGTTCACACGCGGCCTGCAGCACCCACTGGCCCAGCGGCAGTATCAGGCCGGTTTCTTCTGCCAGCGGAATGAAATCACCCGGTGGCATGAGGCCGTTTACGGGGTGCTGCCAGCGCAGCAGCACTTCGGCACCCATGGCGCGTCCATCACCCACCACCTGGGGCTGGAAGTGCAGCACAAACTGCTGTGCCGCTATGGCATTGCGCAGCTCGCCCTCCAGCGCCGCGCGCTCCAGGATGGCCGTTTGCATGGCGGGGTCGAAAAACTGCAAGCCGTTGCGGCCTATCTCCTTGGCCTTGTACATGGCCAGGTCGGCCTGTTTCAGCAAATCCTCCATCGACTCCCGGGTGCCATTGAACAGCGTGGCGCCTATGCTGGCCGTGCTGCGATGCTCCACCTCACCCAGCCGGTAGGGCTGGTTGAGCGCCGCCAGGATCTTCTCCCCCACGTCCTGCGCCTGGTTGGCTGCCTCCTGCCGGCGTGGGTGCAGGCTCGCCAGGACCACCACAAATTCGTCGCCACCCAAGCGGGCTACGGTGTCCCCCTCGCGCACACAGTCGGTGAGCCGCTGTGCCACTTGTTGCAGCAGCAGGTCGCCCATGGCGTGGCCCAGGGTGTCGTTCAGGGTCTTGAAATGGTCCAGGTCCAGAAATACGACCGCACCGTAATTGGCACTGCGCGTGCTGACGATCATGGCCTGCTGCAAACGGTCCAGCAGCAGGGTGCGGTTGGGCAGACGGGTCAGCGGGTCGAAGAAGGCCAGCTCGTTGATCCGCTCGTCGGAGCGTTTGCGGGCACTGATGTCGCGGATATTGCACTGGATGACGGTGACACCCGCGCAGTCGTAAGTGTTGCTGACAAACTCCACGGCCACACTGTCGCCCGACCGGGTGCGCAGCGGCAGGTCTTCGTACCGCACATAACCTCTGGACTGCAGCTCAGAGAATTTCTCCTGGCTTTCGGCCACATCGGCAAAGGCGCCGACCTCCCAGAGCTTCTTGCCCAGCAGTTCGGCATGGGAGTAACCCAGCAGCTCCGTCAGGAAGGGGTTGGCGTCTTCAATCTCGGCCGTGCTGGCATTGAGCAGCAGGATGCCGTCGCGGGCGGTTTCGAACAGCCTGCGGTAACGCATCTCCGACACACGCAAGGCCTCGGGTGTTGCGGCCGTGGCAGGCGCAGTGCTGTCGGGTGGCCTGGCGACGCCCTTGGGTTTGCGGGGTTTGATGGGGTTTTGCATAGGTTCCTGCAGAACCATACGTGTTGTGAAGGGACTGGTCGGTGCGCTGCATCACTAAAAACCATGCATGTCCTTTGTGTTCGCCAACGAACCGACGCGGGCATTGGCCCTGCGTAGTCTCGGGGTTTTGATACCCACAGGAGCAAAGTATGAAACCCGTTTTACGATTGACACTGACCGCTATTGCGGCGCTGATGGCAGGCCAGGCGTTTGCCGAGGTCACCTTCTTCGAACGCGAAAATTTCCAGGGCCGTTCCTACACGGCCCAGGCGCAGGTCGTGAACCTGCAGCGTGCCGGATTCAATGACCGCGCCTCTTCCGCCATTGTGGGGGGAGGACGTGGCGCGCGGTGGGAGGTGTGTGAAGACGCCCGCTTTGGCGGCCGCTGCATGATTCTGCGCCCCGGCCATTACCCGTCGCTGAGCGCCATGGGTTTGAATGACCGCGTCTCGTCGGTGAAGCCGGTGGGTCGCAACGGCCGGGATCTCGACGAGCGGATGGCTCCAGCACCGCTGCCGTCGCAGGTCACCTTCTATGAGAACGAGGGCTTCCAGGGCCGCACCTTCTCTGCCGACCAGCAGGTTGAAGACTTCTCCCGCACAGGTTTTAATGACCGGGCCTCGTCCGTGGTGGTACTGGGCCAGCGCTGGGAGGTGTGCAACAACGCCCGCTTCGGCGGAGACTGCATGGTGCTGAACCCCGGCCGTTACCCCTCGCTGGCGGCCATGGGCATCAATGACCGCATTTCGTCCGTGCGTGCACTGGACTGGAATGTGCGGGTTGATGACCGCCGTTATGCACCGGCACCTACGCCGGTTTATGACAACCGCCGTCGCCAGGATGAACGCATCTTTGAAGCCAACGTGACATCAGTGCGTGCCGTGGTCGGCCCGCCCGAGCAGCGTTGCTGGATGGAGCGTGAAGAGGTCGCCGCAACCCGTGGTGAGCCCAATGTTGGGGGTGCTGTTCTCGGTGCACTGATCGGTGGTGTCTTGGGTCACCAGGTCGGCGGTGGTGTTGGCAAAGACCTCGCAACCGCGGGTGGTGCCGTGGCCGGCGGCGTAATAGGTTCCAATGTAGGCCGCAACAACAGTGGCACACCCGCTACAACACGTGACGTGCAGAAATGCGCGACACGACCCAGCAATGCCGCACCGGCGTTCTGGGATGTGTCGTACAACTTCCGTGGCGTGGAACACCGCATCCAGATGACAACCCAGCCGGGCCCCACGATTCCCGTCAATGCCCAGGGTGAACCCCGCAGCTAAGGCGCAGTTGATGCGCTGACGAAAAAAAGCCCGGGCAACCGGGCTTTTTGCTGCCCGGTCGCGATACATGGGGCGGTTTGCTGAAACACTCCGTACGCTTGCGCACGGACGGTGTCTGGGGCGCTGTTAAGCTAGGCTCCAGTACATCAGCCGTGGCCTCTTCGCCCCAGTGGTGTTCGCTGTCTGCCATCGAGTACGCTATGAAAAAGAACCTGTGCCTGCATTCGACCATCCGTCTTTTTCGCCTGGCCAGCATGGCGGCACTGGTGTCGCTTTCTTCTGCCTGCGCCTCACTTCCCGATGTCAGCTACCTCAAGGTGGTTGCGCCATCGGCATCTGGCCCCACGGTCACCGGCACCAACGGCACGCTGAGCAAGAAGGCCAGTACCGCACTGCTGCCCAAACGCTGGAAAAATTCGCATATTGACGTCAATGCACTGGCATCGCTGGAAGAACTGGCTACCGGCAAGCCGCTGATTGCCGGCAACAAGGTGAGCCTGCTGTACGACGGCCCCCAGACCATGGCCTCCATGATGGAGGCGATTGCCGCAGCCAAGGACCATATCAACCTGGAGACGTATATCTTCGACCAGGACGAGATCGGCCTGCAGTTTGCGCAATTGCTGATCGCGCGCCAACGTGCCGGCGTGCAGGTGCACATCATCTACGACGCAGTCGGCACGATGGGAACCCCCCAGGCCTTTTTTGACAGCATGCGCGAAGCGGGCATACGCCTGGTGGCGTTTAACCCCGTCAATCCACTGAAGCTGATGGGCCCCTGGTCACCCAATAACCGCGACCACAGAAAGTTGCTGGTGGTGGACGGCAAGGTGGCGTTTACCGGAGGGGTCAACATCAGCGGTGCCTATGCCAACAGTTCGTTGTTCCGATCCAGGAACCGCAGCCCGGACAAGATCGGGTGGCGCGACACACATATCCGTGTGGAGGGCCCGGCGGTTGCGTCCATGCAGTGGGAGTTCCTGAGCAGCTGGGTAAGCCAACCCTCTCCCGAACTGGGCGACAGCAATTTCTTCCCCGCATTGGGCAATGTGGGTGACAAGCTGGTGCGGGTGCTGGCCAGTGGACCCGACACGGACCAGGACATCTATACGGCACACGTCCTGGCCATTGACTCCGCGGTGAAGTCCATCCACATCACCAGTGCCTACTTTGTTCCCGATGTGCAGGTTCTGCAGGCCTTGACCCGGGCTGCGCGCCGCGGCGTGGATGTGAAAGTCATACTGCCCGGTGTCACCGACGTTGGCCTGGTGTTTTATGCAGGCCGCTCGTTCTACGAAGAAATGCTCAGCAGCGGGATTCGGGTGTACGAGTTGCAAATCGCAGTCCTGCATGCCAAGACTGCGGTGATTGACCGGCTGTGGTCCACGGTTGGGTCGACCAATATCGACACGCGGAGTTTTCTGCACAACTACGAGCTCAATGTGGTGGTGCTGGACAACGCGTTCGCCGAAAGCCTGGAGTCTGCGTTTGAAGAGGATCTGCGCTTCTCCACCGAGGTGACTGCAGAAGCCTGGGCCAAGCGCCCCACGTCGGACCGCCTGAAGGAATGGGCGGCCCGACGTCTGGAGTATTGGCTGTAGCCCTAACGGACGGGCGTTGGGGTGTCCAGTATGGGCGCGTTGGGCGCGGTGCTGCTGATCAGGTCCTGGATCATGAAGCGGCCATAGTGCTGGGCTGAAGCCGCCTTGAGCCGCAAGGCCACCTCCGCCACCTGTTCGACCTGGGTGTCTTCGGGGGCCGGAACCACCAGAAAGCTGCAACCGGTTTCGGCAAGGGCCAGGTGGGTGTCCACTAGCTCCAGTTCATAACCAAACGCCGCCAATGGACTGGCCGCCTGCCGCTCTGATCGGGCCAGGGTGACCATCTCCTGTGGGGAGTAACGCACCATGCCGGCCTCGGCAAAGCCCAGTTCCGTGAGTGCGACCGCGGCCGCTTCCCGGTCGCCGAAGGACGTGAACGCCAGGACGGTATGCCCTGTGGGCTTGAAGACGCCGAAGGTTTCGGGTGGGTTGGATTTGTCCATGGTGCTCTCCTAAAAAATCGGTGGATGAAGAAGCTACTTGGGGCGCGGGCGCCGCAAAGCCGGTTGTGCCGCCTGGAGGCGTCCCACCCGCAACTCGACAACAGCGTGGACCACGGCCCGGGCCACGTTGCGGGTTTCTTCCTGTATGGCTCTGTCCTGGTCCAGGGCCTCGTGGCTGGTGGCGTAGGGCGCGTAATAGCCGATGTAGCGGCCCAGGCGGGCCTGGGTGCCGGCGTCGATAAACCCCATCCAGTCCAGCCAGTCCGACAGGGCGCGGCGCGATCCGTCCACACCCGCTACATCGCCGTGCACGACCAGGCCATAGGCCCGACCGGCCAGGTGTTGGGGATAGTCCCAACCGGCCAGTTCCAGTTCTTTTGCCTGGGCCGCCTTTTTGCCGGAGGTGGAAGTCGGGTCCGGGTTGCCGCCATCGGCACAGACCAGGCGGTCAATCATCAGTTTCAAAGGGCTGGGGCTTTGGTACCAGTACACCGGGGTGATGAGAATGACAGCGTGTGCCGCGACCCAGCGTTCGTAGAGTTCGGCCATCCAGTCATTGGTCTGGTTCAGCGCATGGTTGGGGTAACAACTGCAGGGCCAGTGGCACAGTGGCATGGCGGTGGATGCACAGCCCTTGCAAGGGTGGATGTGCAATGCGTATTCGGAGGTGAGCAGGCTCAGGTCCAGCACGTCCACCTGGATGCCGGCCAGCTCCAGCTCCTGGCGCGCGAGGTTGAGCAGGCGGAAGGATTTGGAAACCTCGCCCGGGCAGGTGCCGTCGTTGCGGGCCGAGCCGCAAACCAGCAGCACCCTGGACTGCGTAGCAGGATCGGCCCAGTTCAATTGGGCCTGGTCCAGGCGCCGTTTGGTCGCCACCCATTCGTCCGACAGTTCGTAGTCCGGGTCGGCATAACCCGGCCCGGCCTTGTGTACAAGCGGGGCCTTGCGGCCTTCGGCATAGGCAGCCCAGGCAATGTCTTCCAGGCGTTCCAGGGCTGCGTCTTCGCCGCGGTATGCAGGGTCGGTAAAGGACGCGCGAAACCGGGCGCTGAACGGTGCCCGCTCGATGGGTGCCGGAGCCTGTCCTTTGCGTATTTCAACCATGGCGGTCTCCTGGAAAAGGGCCGGGGCTCAGGGCGTCTGCAGCCTGGCGACCAGGGTAATTTCGGGAACACTCGCCAGTGCCTTGGAGAGCGGGCAGTCACGCTTGGCGGCCTGCGCAATCTCCTGAAAGTAGGCTTCTTCCATGCCGGGCACGTCGGCATTCAGGCTCAGCGCAATCCTGTCAATCACAAACCCTTCGCCCTGCTGGGTGAGACGCACCTGGGCCTTGGTATCGACCGTGGCGGTTTCAAAGCCCGCCTTGGCGCAGGCAAACGAAAACGCCATCGTGAAACAGGCGGCGTGGGCAGCGCCCAGAAGTTCTTCCGGGTTGGTGCTGCGCCGGTCGTCTTCAAAGCGGCTGGCAAAGCCGTAGGGGTAACTTTGGAGTGCTGCGGTTTCGGTGCTGATCTGGCCCACGCCCTCTTTGCCAGAACCTTCCCAATGCACGCTGGCGGATTTTTCAGTCATGTTTGTTCCTTGGTGCTGGCTCAGTTGTTCAGCAGCAGTTGCAGGATCACACCGGTGGCGATGGCAACGAGGATGTAGTCACTCCCGCTTTGCACCCAGTGGTAGCCACGCGGTGGTGCACTGAGCCGGTGACCGCGCCAGTCTTCCACGACGTATTGCCGTGTGCGGTACTGGTACGGCAGGTGGCCGCCGCGGTAGTACGAATGGTTGGGACCTGCGCCACGTTCACCACGGTTGCGGTGGTCGGCATGGTCCCGGTCGTTGCGGTGGTCGCCCCGGCGGTACTGGCCGCGGTTGTCGTCCCGGCGATCCCTGTCGTTGCCACGCTGGTTCTGCTCATACCGGTTGCGGTTGGCACCAGGCGCGTCGCCCTGGGCAAATGCAAACTGTCCTGCAAAGAGTGACGCCGCCAGCACCGTGCAGAGGGTGGCTTTACTTTTCATGATCATGTTGAACTCCAGTGGATTGCGGGGTTGCAAACTGAAGATAGGTGAGTGCGGAGCAGGCGTCAGTGCGCGGGCGCACGTAATGCGTGCGAAAAAAATCAGGTGTGTGTATGCCATCGCACCGATGGCGAGCGGCTATTTTTTTAGCATTGGGTTGTAAGCCAAGGTTTGGCTCACAAGTTCTCGTCAATCATTTCGCTAAAGGAAACTTCACCATGAATAAAGAGCAAATCCAGGGTACCGCCAAGGACATCGCCGGCAAAGTGCAAGAGGGAGCAGGCAAGCTGGTGGGCAGCACAGAACAACAGCTCAAGGGTCTTGAGAAACAAATTACCGGCAAGGCTGAGAAGCGCGCTGGCGACGTGAAGGAACTGGTGCAGGACGCCAAGAACATCGTCAAGGACGCTGTCAAGTAAGAACCGGGCAACTCACCCTGGCGTGTTACTACTTGGCGTGCTGTAGCCCCAGCACGGTCAGGAAGTCAACTGCATACTGCGCCATGGGTGAGTAGCTGCGGCCCTTGAGGCTCACCACGCCCATGTCGGAAAACTGGGTGGGGATGTCGGTGGTAGTCAGCTGCACCAGCTTTCCGTCGGTCACCTCTTTCAGGGCGCTTGCGTCGGCGCAGGCCACCACGGTATCGGTCGCCATGGCCACGGTCTTTAGCAGGTTCAAATCGTCACACTCCAAGGCCAGGGGCAGACGTATACCTTCGGGCAAGCCCATCAGGGATGCCAACACAAACAGAATCTTCTCCGGTACGCGCACGCTGGCCAGTCCATACGGCAGCAAGGCCTCGCCCTTGACTGTCGGCGTCTTGAGCAAGGGGTGGCCCGTGCGCACATAAAAGCTTGCAGTCAACTGCCCAATGCGGGTGATGCCCAAATCTGAAGTCGCGGGTATGTTGCGCAGGTCGGCCACATAAAAATCGAGTTCTTCTGCACGCAGGTGCTCCGCCAGATAGTTGGCGTTGTTCACCTCCACACGTACATTGACGCCCGGAAACCGGTTGCGCATATCCGTGAGCAACAGCGGCATCAGCGTGGCCGCGGGGTAGGGTCCCACACCGACGGCAATGTCGCCCATCAGCCGGTCGCGGTACAGGCCCACATCGCGCTCCAGGCAGCGGCTTTCAAACACGAGTTTGCGCGCCCGCTCCAACACAAAGGCGCCCGCATCGGTGCAGCGCACCTCGGCCGTGCCGCGGTCAAACAGCTGCAAGCCCAGCTCTTCTTCGGCTGCCTGGATGCTGCGGCTGAAAGCCGGTTGGCTCAGGTGGCACAGCTGGGCGGCGCGGCCAAAATTGCGCGCATCGGCCAGTGCCACCAGGTGTTTGAGACGTCGAATTTCCATACGTATTTACCCCGGTATTCGATGCACTGGATGCATTGATATTGCCAATCGAATGCATTGGACGGATTTTAAGGCGAATTCCACAATCGCTCTTCCAAGAAGAAGAGGAGTCGTGGATGGATGCTGCGGAATTTGACTATGTGGTCGTAGGTGCCGGGTCTGCGGGCTGTGTGGTGGCCGCGCGCCTGAGCGAGGACCCACAGGTGACCGTGTGTCTGCTGGAGGCCGGTGGTCCCGATAACAGTGTGCTGATCCATGCCCCGGCAGGTGTGGTGGCCATGGTGCCGACCAAGATCAACAACTACGGCTACGAGACCGTACCCCAGCCCGGGCTGAACGGCCGTACGGGGTACCAGCCACGCGGCAAAACCCTGGGTGGGTCCAGCTCCATCAATGCCATGTTGTATGTGCGTGGCAACCGCTGGGACTACGACCATTGGGCTGAGTTGGGTAACCCCGGCTGGGGGTATGACGAGGTGTTGCCGCTGTTCAAGCGCGCAGAGAACAACGAGCAGATGCACGATGCCTTCCACGGCCAGGGCGGGCCGCTGAACGTGACCTATCCGCGTTTTGACAGTCCCATCAGCCAGATGTTTCTGGACGCTGCCGCGCTGAATGGCATCCCGCTGAATGCGGACTACAACGGTGCCCAGCAGGAGGGAGCCTTCCTGTACCAGGTGACGCATAAGAACGGCGAACGCTGCAGCGCGGCCAAGGGCTACCTGACGCCCAACCTGAACCGGCCCAATCTGAAGGTCATCACCCGTGCTGTTACGGCCAAGCTCACGCTGGAAGGCAAGCGTGCCACCGGTGTGCAGTACTACCTTGGCAACCAGTTGCACACGGTGCGTGCGCGGCGTGAAGTGGTGGTGTCGGCCGGCGCATTTGGCTCGCCCCAGCTGCTGCAGTTGTCGGGCATAGGCGCGGCGGACGAATTGCAGAAGGCGGGAGTGGCCGCCACACACGATTTGCCGGGCGTTGGTAAAAACCTGCAGGACCATATCGACTATGTGCAAAGCTGGCGTGTGCCCAGCAACACCGCCTCGTTTGGGGTGTCGTTACGCGGCACTGGCAAGATCATGGGTGCGGTGCTGGAGTGGCGCAAGCAGCGCACGGGAATGCTCACCAGCACTATCGCATCCGCCGGGGCCTTCTTCAAGTCCAACCCTGCGGTCGCCATCCCCGATCTGCAACTGGTGTTTGTGCTGGCGCTGGTGGACGACCATGCACGCAAGCCGCACCTGGGCCATGGCATTTCCTGCCATGTGGACGTGTTGCGGCCCTACAGCCGCGGCACGGTAGGGCTGGCCAGCGCCGACCCGCGCGCGGCACCGGTCATCGACCCGTGCTTCCTGTCGGATGAACGTGATCTGCAATTGCTGGTCCAAGGCGGTCGGATGCAGCAGCGCATCCTGGAATCCAGCGCTATGGCCCCCGTGCGCGGCAAGATGCTGTACGCGGTGCAGGCCAACGACCCCCGGGCCATGGAGCAGGACATCCGCAACCGTGCTGACACGCAGTACCACCCGGTGGGCACCTGCAAGATGGGCCCCGATAGCGACCCCATGGCGGTGGTCGATGCGCAACTGCGCATCAAGGGCATCACTGGCCTGCGCGTGGCAGATGCGTCCATCATGCCCACGCTGATTGGCGGCAACACCAATGCACCCAGCATCATGATCGGCGAGAAGGCCGCCGACCTGATCCGCGCAACCCACTGAATACAACGACCCGAAGAGACACCCCATGAAAAATTCAACATTCAACATCACACTGCTGGCCGCCTTGCTGGCGTTGGCGGGTTGCGGCAAGAACACCGGCATTGGCGGCACGGCGGGCGACGCCACAGCCACCACCCTGGCCGCCAACGCCCAGTTTGCCAAGGAACTGCACCTGGGTGACCCGCAGGACTTTGAGGACGCCAAACGCGGCTTCATGGCCAAGCCAAGCGGAAAGATCACGACGGCCGACGGCACGGTGTTGAAGGACTTTGATGCCTACAACTTCCTGGACGGCAAGCCCGCCGACACCGTCAACCCCAGCCTGTGGCGCCATGCGCAGCTGAACGCCAACTTCGGCCTGTTCAAGGTGATGGAAGGCGTCTACCAGTTGCGTGGCTTTGACATCGCCAACATGACGCTGATTGACAGCAAAAACGGCTGGATCGTGGTGGACCCGCTGACGGCGCCTGAAACTTCCAGTGCCGCACTGGCCTTTGCGCGCCAGCACCTGGGCAACAAGCCTGTCACCGCCGTGATCCTGACACATGCCCATGCCGACCACTTTGGTGGTGTGTTGGGCGTGGTGAGCCCCAAAGAAGTGGCTGAACGC
This sequence comes from Pseudomonadota bacterium, assembly GCA_040387325.1. GTDB lineage: Bacteria > Pseudomonadota > Gammaproteobacteria > Burkholderiales > Burkholderiaceae_C > Allorhodoferax. The sequence continues at coordinate 44,248 of JAZKDY010000076.1, forward strand.
AAGATACCCATCGTGGCGCCGGAAGGTTTTATGGAAGAAGCCACCAGCGAAAACGTGATGGTGGGTACCGCGATGGCTCGCCGCTCCCTGTACCAGTTCGGCCGTGACCTGCCGCGTACTGCCAAGGGCAATGTGGACACCGGTCTTGGCAAGGACGTGGCCTACGGCAGCATCGGCATCATTGCGCCCAACGCACTGGTCACCCAGGCCGAACAGAAGATGGACATCGACGGCGTGGGTTTTGTGTTCTACAACGCGCCAGGCGCGGAGTGCCCGGCAGAGATGACCTTCAGTATCCCCGCCAAGCGTCTGTATGACGGGGCCGAAAACCTCGCCCAGACCATGCACAACCTGCTGCCCGTGCGCGGCGCCAAGGTACGTGACGCCTTGCGCTGGTCCAATTACATGGACCAGGCGCTGGTCCAGACCCAAGACGCCGACATCTATATGGCATCCCACAACTGGCCCATATGGGGCAAGGCCAACATCCAGAAACACATCACCATGCACCGTGATGTCTACAAATACACACACGACCAGACGGTGCGGCTGATCAACGCCGGCCACACGCCACGCGAAATCGCGGACCTGATCAAGCTGCCCAAGCCGCTATCCGATTACTTTGGCGCACGCGGGTATTACGGTGACCTGCGCCACAACGTGAAAGCGGTTTACCAGTTCTATCTGGGTGCCTATGACGGCAACCCTGCCAACCTGAACCCCCTGCCCCCGCAGGAGTCTGCCAAGCGTTACCTTGAGCTGATCGGGGGGGCCGACAAGGCAGTTTCTGCCGCGCAAGTCGCTTATGACAAGGGCGACTACCGCTGGGCCGCCGAGCTGCTGAACCAGGCCGTGTTTGGTGATCCTTCGAGCAAAGCCGCCAAGGAACTGCTGGCCAAGACTTATGACCAGATGGGCTACATGGCCGAAGCCTCGACCTGGCGCAACAGCTACCTGTCTGCCGCACAGGAACTGCGCAATGGCCCGCCGGCCAAGGGCGTGTCCAAGGCCATGTTGATGCAAATGCTGTTGCAGACCCCGATCGAGCGTTTCCTGGAAGCCATGGCCGGTGGCTTGAATGGGCCCAATGCCGAGGGCAAGGACCTCAAGGTCAATCTGGTGCTGACTGACATAAACGAATCCTACGTGTTGTGGATTGAAAACGCCGTATTGCACTTCAAGAAGGCGCCACCCGCAGACGATGCCAACGCAACGCTGACACTGACCAAGGACATCTTTGTCAAGATGATCGCCGGTACCGCAGGTGTGAAAGACACACTGCTGAGCGACGACCTGAAAGTGGGCGGCAGCAAGATTGACCTGGTGCGCTTCTTCGGCCTGATCGACAAGGCCCCCGGTAACTTTGCCATCGTGACCAGATAGAAAGCGCCCATGCTTTTCACTACGCCCTGCGCTGGCCTGCCAGCCCCATACAAAGCCAAGTCCCGGCTTCTGTGCCGTGTTGTTGCCGGCGCGCTTGCCGCGTGCCTGGGTATGGCTGCGCCCGCCGCACCACTGGAGATCGCCGGTGTCGCTGTGGAGCCCAGTGTTACCGTGGCCGGCATACCGCTGGTGCTCAACGGCGCCGGTGTGCGTTACAAGAGTTTTGCCAAGGTCAATGTCACCGAGATCCATGCCAGCAAGAAATTTGCCTCGCTGGACGAACTGGTGGCACTGCCCGGCCCCAAGCGGGTTACGCTGACCATGCTGCGTGAAGTACCGTCGGGCATGATGGGCAAGTCGCTGACACGCGGCATAGAGGACAACTACCCAAAATCCGAAGTATCCAAACTCGTGCCCAGCCTGATCCGCATCAGCGAGGTCTTCAACGCCCACAAGGTGCTGTCCGCCGGGGACAAGGTATTGGTGGAGTGGATTCCCGGGACCGGTACCGTTGTCACCGTGCGCGGCAAGGTGCAGGGTGAGCCCTTCAGGGAGCCTGAGTTCTTCAAGGCCATGTTATCGATCTGGCTTGGGCCAGTGCCCGTGGATTTCAAACTCAAGGACGCTCTGCTGGGACAACCCTAGCGGGCTTAGGGCACCGCCTTGATGGCGGTCAACCGGGTCTCCAGCTCCTGCCGCAACTCCTTGCGCAGCAGCGCCTGCTCAAAACGGCGCTTCTCACGTGCGCTGTGGGGTTGCAGCGCCGGCACGGCGACCGGACGGCGGTCATCGTCCACCGCCACCATGGTGAAGAAGCAGCTGTTGACGTGGCGCTTTTGCTGGCTGCGGATGTTCTCGGCAATCACCTTGATACCAATCTCCATCGACGATTTTCCGGTGTAGTTGACACTGGCCAAAAACGTGACCAGTTCCCCCACATGGACGGGCTGGCGAAACATGACCTGGTCCACGCTGACGGTCACTACGTAGCGCGCCGCATACCGGCTGGCGCAGGCATAGGCCACCTGGTCCAGGAACTTCAGCAGCGTGCCGCCGTGCACATTGCCGGCAAAGTTGGCCATATCGGGCGTCATCAGGACGGTCATGCTGAGCGCGTGTGTGGGTGTTTCCATGGCATTCGATGTTTACGGGGTGTTGTAAAGTGGGCTGCACGGATTGTCTCCGCTTGTGCCAGGCCTGTTTTTTGGGTGTGCTGTGGCACACGGACACGGTTGCGGCCTCTGGGCATGATGGTTGTGCAATGGTATTTGCAATACAAGGGACACACCTGCACCATGACCCGTACTTTTTCGTTTCTCGCAATTCCGTTTCTCACAATTGCGCTGCAGGCACTGGCCCCCGCAGCCGTAGCTGCCCCGGTCGGCCCCGACGTTTCCCGCCTGCTGGCCAGCCACAGCGAGTTCCAGCCCCAGCTCAAGGCCAAGGCTCTGGGAGAGCCGCTGCACCTGGTGTCGCAGGACACCGGTAGCCGTTTGAATGCCGACGTGTATGCCGAAGTGCCCCAGCCGTTCAAACCCCTGAGCAGTCTGCTCAGTTCGCCGGACAGTGTCTGCGGCGTGATGTTTTTGCACCTGAATGTGCGCGCCTGCAAGGCCACCCGCAACGCCCAGGGCGATGGTCTGGTGTTGTCGGCCGGCCCCAAGCAGGGCAGCAATGGGGGCGCGGTCTACACCATGCAGTACACGATGCGGGTCGAGGCCAGTACCCCGGACTATGTGCGGGTAGCGCTGACAGCGGCCAGCGGTCCGCTGTCCACGTCGGACTACCGCATCGTCTTCGAGGCCACGCCGCTGGAGGGGCAGCGCACCTTCCTGCGCTTTGGTTACAGCTACAGCTACGGCAGCATGGCCAAAATGGCCATGGGACTCTACCTGTCCACAGCCGGGCGCAGCAAGATAGGTTTTACGGTGGTGGGTACGGGGGCCGACGGCAAACCCAAACATGTGCAGGGTGAACGCGGCTCCATTGAGCGCAATGTCATCCGCAACTACCTGGCGCTACTGGCTTACACCAGCATTCCCGGCGCCGTGGGCCAGCCCCAGATGGACGCACGCCTGCGCGCCTGGTTTGCCTTGTCGGAGCGTTACGCCCCGCAATTGCACGAACTTACACTGGACGAATACCTCACGCAAAAACACGAAGACCTGGCGCATCCGCAGGTCGCCACGCGTTAGGGCGTGACCAGCCCGTCCATACGCACCACCTCAAAGCTGGACCCCTTGACGCTGCCCAGCTCGGACACCAGCTTGTCGTTGTTCCAGCGCGGGTCGGGTGCGCCACTGACATACCAGTTGGAGCCGTTGTCGGCCAGCAGCATGCCGTAGGTCTTCATGCTCTGCAAAATGGCCTTGCTCTCGGTGCTGAAGTTGCTCGGAATCACATAACTGGCCTTCAGCCGCACCCGCATGCCCATGGGCGGCACGTTGGCGCTGGTGTTGCTGGACGCCCAGTGGGTGGCGGGTGGCACATAGGCGCGGCGGGTGGTGCTGGCGGTAAACCGCAGCGCGTGCCGGATCACACCGGTAGAGGCTTCGTCATACCGCGCCAGACCCGGAAAGATGGGAAGGCCCGCCGCATCGGCGCTGGTCCAGCCCGGCTGGCCACCAGGGCGCACGGTGTTGGAGTTTGTGTGGAACACCGCACCGCCACTGGCACGCCACGTGCCACCAGCCTGCGGATACGAGTTACCGGTTTCATAGAGGCGGTTGGCATCGCGGTCTATGACCAGCACATGGCGGTCACCACCGAAGGCGCTGCCATTGGCCTGTTGGCCTTCGATCGGGGCGTCGGCCGGTATCGGGTAGGGGCCGGGGTCGCTCTCGTCACCATAGTCGGTAAACGTGACGGCCACCTTGGGTTGGGTAGACGACACCACCACGTAGGGAATGCCGATCGGCGCGCCTTCGTAAAGGCCGGAGCCAAAGTCCGGGTGCAGGCCGCGGGTCAGCCCTATGCTGGCGATCAGCGCATCCGAATTGGCGTCTACAGCGGCTCCCGAAATATCCGTGTTCCAGGCGTTGTTGGCCGGGAACGGAATAGCGCCGTTCAGGCTGGCACCGGCGCCCAGACTGGCACCGCTCAGGTTGGCGTACACAGCGCCCGACCCCGGTGTGCTGCTGCCCACGCTCAGCAGCGTGTAGGTGTTGATACGCACCCGCACATTGTTGTACGTGGCACCCTGGAACGTGACCGCACCCAGCGTGAGCAGGTTGGTGCCCGCGTCAAAGGTGTCCGCCACCGGTGTGCCACCGTCCACCCCCAGCAGGGTATAGGCGCTCACCGTGGCCCGGACATTGTTGTAGGTGGTGCCACCCAGGCTCACCGCGTCCAGCGTCAGCAACTGGGTATTGGCATCAAAGGCATCCACTGCCTGCGCAGCAAAAGATGCCACCAGGGACACTACGGCAGCGGCGCCCGCCGTGTACGCCAAGGTTTTGTTTTTCAGCTTCATGGTTACCTCTCGAATGCCACGGCATATCTTCGCCCTTTTGGCGGCGCAAATGCAGGGGAGCTACCCGTGCATTTTGTAACCGTTGGTGACCAGCAGCTGGGACCTTATGAAGAATTGGCCTGTAGCCCCCGTAGTATATGAATGCAGTGCTACTAAATTAGTAGCAAATGGTTCTCAAACCCTGGGTGGATCGGTCTCCCGCTCCGGGTGCCGGTGTTTGCCAATGCCCTGGATGAACAGGTCCACTGACAACGCTGCATCCGCACTGGCAAAAATTAATCCGGGGTCGGCGCCGCCGGCCGGCAGTTCTCGCGGCAGGTTCGCCAGGTCCACCAAACGGTCCGACGCACCCAGCACCAGCAGCGTCTTGCCGTGGCGAAACTGGTCCTTGATGCATTCCATGGTGTGGCAGTCGCGCGCCAGCGCCGCAACGGCGTCGTCACCGTCTGGCAGCACCAGCGCATCAAACAGAAAGCCAGGCTCGTTTTCCAGCGAGGCGTCGGCCTCGATGGCCACACCATCGGTGGTCTTGACCGGCCCGATGCGGGGCGCCACAAAACGCGGCACCGCGCCCTGGGCCAGCAGGGCAGCGTGCACGACGGCCGCGCTTTTTCCGACCATGCCGTTGGCGGCCAGTATCGCCACCGTGCGGCCTTTGATGGACCCATCGCCCGGGCGGGCGGTGAGTGACAGCGCAGCAGACACTGCCACCTCGGGTTTGGGAGGCTTGGGCAAGGCCCGCGGCATGGGCTCGGGCAGTGTTGCCATGCCCAACCCGTCGGCAACCTGCTGTGCCAACGCCTCGGAGACGTTGCGCAACGAGGCCACCATGCGCTGGCGGATGGCCGGCACCGTCAACTTGCTGAGCTCGAAACGGAAGGCCGCCGCAATGTGCGCCTGCTCCACTGGCGTCTGGCTGTCAAAAAACAGCGTGGCCTGTGTGTAATGGTCGGCAAACTTCTCGGGCTTGCCGCGCACCTTTGACTGCTCTTCCTTGGCCTGCAGCCGCTCGGGCATGGTGACAAACCCCTGGCCCGCACCTGCCTGGAAAGGACAACCGCCGCCCAGCGAATTGGGCTCATACGAGACGCGGCCGCGCGGGATGGCCTGGCGGTGCATGCCGTCGCGCTGGTTGTTGTGGACCGGATTGACGGGGGCATTGATCGGAATCTCGTGAAAATTGGGGCCACCCAGGCGGGAGATCTGGGTATCCACATACGAGTGGATGCGCCCGGCCAGCAGCGGGTCGTTGGAAAAGTCGATGCCCGGCACCACGTGGGCGGTGCAAAACGCCACCTGCTCGGTCTCGGCAAAGAAGTTGTCCGGGTTGCGGTTCAACACCATGCGGCCCACGGGCAGGATGGGCACCAGTTCTTCGGGGATCAGCTTGGTCGCATCCAGCACATCAAAACTGAACTGCTCGGCCTGCTCCTCGGTGAAGATCTGCAGGCCCAACTCCCATTCGGGGAAGGCGCCGGCTTCGATACGATCCCACAGGTCACGGCGGTGGTAGTCGGGGTCGGCGCCCGAAATCTTCACTGCCTCGTCCCAGACCAGCGAATGGGTGCCGAACTCGGGGTTCCAGTGGAACTTCACAAACACCGACACGTTGTCCGCGTTGACCATGCGGAAGGTGTGCACACCAAAACCCTGCATGGTGGCGTAACTGCGCGGAATGGAGCGGTCGCTCATGGCCCACATCAACATATGGGTGGATTCGGGCATCAGGGACACAAAGTCCCAGAACGTGTCGTGGGCGCTGGCGGCCTGCGGCATCTGGTGGTGTGGCTCGGGCTTGACGGCGTGCACCAAGTCCGGGAACTTGATCGCGTCCTGGATGAAAAACACCGGCATGTTGTTGCCCACCAGGTCCCAGTTGCCTTCGTCGGTGTAAAACTTGACGGCAAAACCGCGCACATCGCGTGCGGTGTCCTTGGAGCCGCGCTCACCCGCTACCGTAGAGAAGCGCACAAACACCGGGGTCAGCTTGCCCTTCTGCTGAAACGGCGCTGCCTTGGTGTACCGGGCCAGTGGTTTGTAACATTCAAAGTAGCCGTGGGCACCCGAGCCGCGTGCATGCACGATGCGCTCCGGAATGCGCTCATGGTCAAAGTGCGTGAGCTTTTCGCGCAGGATGAAGTCTTCCAGCAGCACCGGTCCACGCAGCCCGGCTTTCAGCGAACTCTGGTTGTCGGCAATGACCACGCCCTGGTTGGTGGTCAGGCGCTGGCCACTGGAGTCCACACGTACGCGGTCCAGTGTTTCGATGCTGGCGTTCAGGCCCTCGGGGGCCACACTGCCGGTTTTTTGCGTGCCGTTTTCTTCAGTCAGTGTGCTGCCTGTAGGTAGCCGCGATGCCGGCGCGTTGGTCTGGCCGGTATGCGGCTGTCGGGCATTGGCGAGTCCGTGTTCCACGGCCTTGTTGGCATTGAACAGCATGGCCGCGGCCAGCCGGTCGGTCTGTTGGGCCTTGGCTGTGGCGGCGCTGGGCGGGTGTGCGGGCGGTATGGCTTTGGTCATGCGACCACGCTGCCTTTTTCGGCCAGCAACTCCTCTTTGCGGGCCTCGATTTCAGCGCCCAACTCCACCATGTCCAGTTTGCTGGCATTGGCTTTGGGAAACATTTCGGCGTGTTCTTCCTTGACATGGTGTTCCACGTACTCAGACAGAACCTTGATCTTGGCATCGAACATTTCGCCGTCGGGCTCCACACCTTCCACCTGTGCGATCAGCGATTTCAGCGTGGCGTGTTCGACGGTGGCTTCGGGGATCAGTTCCTTGTCCTTGAGTGCCTTTTTGACCGCGGGGTAGAAGATCTCTTCTTCGACCTGGGCGTGCACACTCAGCTCCAGGCAGATTTGTGCGACCAGGTCTTTCTTTTTGTCCTTGGAGCGGGCTTTCTCGTATTCGGCAAACAAGCCGCTGACCAGTTTATGGTCTGCACGCAGCAGTTCGGTGGCGCCTTTGGCTTTGGCTGCGCGGGGCTTGGAGGTGGCACTGGTCATGGTCGGTTTCCTTTCTTTGGTACATATCGGGTTGGTAAAGGCAGTTACCGGCCGGGCGCTAGCCAAAAACCATGCGCCAGTTCCCGATGCAGGCCGCTGCCAGCAAGCTGGCGAACACGCAAAGGGCCAGGTAAGCAAGGCTTGCGCGGACTGCGCTGGTGCGACTGGATGGACCGGTTGCAATGGCGTGTTTGGGTTGCAGGTTGGTGTTCATGGGGGCATCCATCGGGTTAGAGGGAAGGGCACAACTGTCCGGTAACAGCCCGACGGTAAATCAGGCCCCCGGTGTCCTCTGTTCGTTGTCGTACACACAGCAAGCGGCAGCATGCAACGCAACGTAACTGCGGGCAAACGGCCGCCATGCCGTGTGATGGCGCACAGATGCGGGCTGCCTGCGCAAAGATGATGCAGCAGCCACTTCAACAGAGCAGTACATAACTGCAAGAACAGCTGAAGGCGGTGAATTCATCAACCTTTTTTTAAGTGAGCCGACTATGCAAAACGCAGAAACGATTGAACGCAAGAACGCCAACCGCGACCCCATCACCGATGAACCGGGCGCACATCCGGTAGGAACCGGCGTGGGCGCTGCATTGGGCGGGGCGGTCGCTGGTGCCGCGGTGGGGACCGTAGCGGGCCCTGTTGGTACCGTGATAGGGGCCGCCGCCGGCGCCATCGCAGGCGGGCTCGCCGGCAAGGGCGTTGCCGAAGCGATTGACCCGACCGTGGAGTACGCGTACTGGCGCGACAACTATCTGGACCGTCCGTACGTGCAGAGCGGTGCAAAGTTTGACGACTACGGCCCTGCCTATGTGTTTGGGGTGGACTCGTCTTCAAAGTTTGGTGACCGCGACTTTGACGACATCGAACCGGATCTGGCACGCGACTGGGACAAGGTGCGGGGTACATCCAGCCTGTCATGGGACCGGGCACGCAATGCATCCCGCGACGCCTGGGAGCGTGTGCGCCGCGCCGTTTAAAGCAGCATCGGCAACGGGGCAGGGCACGCACACACCGGCGCGTGCCCTGCCCTTGGCAGCTTGCCTATACTGGGGCGTCACACCAGAGACGCCACATGCTGACACCTGAACAACAAGCCGCCTACCAACGCGACGGATACCTCGTGTTGCCTCACTTCAAATCATTTGAGGCCATCCAGGCGTTGCGCCAGCGGGCCGGGGACATCGTGAATGCGTTTGTTCCGCCGGCTACCAAAACCATCTTCACGACCAACGACCAGGTGCGCGCGGTGGACCGTTACTTCCTGGACTCCGCCGTCAACACGAGTTGCTTCTTTGAAGAGGAGGCCTTCGGGCCCGACGGTGAACTGCGCCAGGCCAAGGCACTGTCCATCAACAAGATCGGCCATGCCATGCATGACCTGGACCCGGTGTTCTCGGACTTTTCACGCGGACCGGAACTGCAACAGGTCGCCCACGGCCTCGGGCTGGCGCAGCCTCTCATCTGGCAGTCCATGTACATCTTCAAACAACCCGGCATCGGCGGCGAGGTGGGGTGGCACCAGGACGCCACGTTTTTTGAGACCACGCCAATCAGCGTCACAACCTTCTGGTTTGCGCTGGAAGATGCAACGGTGCACAACGGATGCCTGTGGACACAGCCCGGCGCACACCGCAGCCCGCTGCGCGAACGCTTCGTGCGCGAGGGTGACCACGTAACCATGCAAAAGCTGGACACGACGCCCTGGCCAGATTCCACCACGGCCATTCCGCTGGAAGTGGAGGCGGGTGCCCTGGTGGTGTTCCACGGTTTGCTGCCGCACTACAGCGCACCCAACCGTTCCAGCGCGTCACGCCACGCCTATACCTTGCACGTGACCGACGCCACGGCGCAGTACGCCGCTGCCAATTGGATTCAACGGGGCGCAGACTTGCCGGTGCGCGGCTTCTAGGGGGCCACCAGCGCAAAATCCTCTTCCACGGCAAGCCCGGGGAAGTGGAAGCGCACCGGCCCGTCGGGCTTGGCGTTCACATACTGGTAGACCATGGCGTCGGTACTGGTGCGCACTTCATCCGGAGTGCCTTCGATGGCGACCTTGCCATTGGCCAACACGATGACGTGGTCGGCAATGGCCAGCGTCTCCTTGAGCTCGTGCGACACAAAAATACTGGTCAGGCCCATGGAGTCGTTGAGCTGGCGGATCAGCTTGGCGGCGGTCTTCAGCGAGATCGGGTCCAGGCCGGAAAACGGCTCGTCGTACATGACCAGCTCGGGGTCCAGCGCAATCGCGCGGGCCAATGCAATACGCCGCGCCATGCCGCCGGACACTTCACTGGGGAACAGGTCGCGTGCGCCGCGCAGGCCCACGGCGTTGAGCTTCATCAGCACGATGTCGCGTATCAGTGCTTCGGGCAGGTCGGTGTGTTCGCGCAGCGGAAAGGCCACGTTGTCGAACACCGTGGAGTCCGCAAACAGCGCGCCAAACTGGAACAGCATGCCCATGCGCCGGCGCGCTGCGTAGAGTTGTTTCTGGTCCATGCGGCCCACATCCTGGCCGTCAAACAGCATTTCGCCCGTTTGGGCCTTGTGTTCACCACCCATCAGGCGCAGCGTGGTCGTTTTGCCGGCGCCCATGGGGCCGATCAGTGCGGTGACCTTGCCTTTGGGAATGCGCAGCGACACGTTGTCCAGGACCACGTGGTCGCCGTAGCTGAAGCCCAGGTTGCGGAACTCAACGAGAGAGGGGTGGGAGTGGGTGGTTGCCATAGGGGTCAAAGCCGGAGTGCTGGAAGCAGCGTCCCTCCAATGATAGCCCCGTACCTTATGGCCCCATGCGGGCCTGCAGATTGCCCGCGCTGCGCAGTACGGCGTCTACCAGCGCGTCCCGCATTGGATGCGGGGTTGCCACTTGCGGCAACAGCAGGCTCACACTGAACGGAATGGCCATGGTCAATGGCCTGACCACCAATTGCGGCCCTGCCATGGCTGCTGCCGTCAGCGGGTTGACAATGGCCACGCCCAGGCCCTGTTGCACCATGGCGCAGACTGCCACGGCGCTGGTGGTCTCCAGCCGCGTGGCACGCTGCACACCGGCCGCCTGAAACATCGCGTCTATGGCCTGGCGATACGGGTCGCCATCGGCCAGGCTCACGAACCGTTCGCCCTCAAAGTCTTTTGGCTGCAGCACGGTATGGCGGCACAGGGGGTGACCGGTGGGCAACACGGCCACCTCGTTCACTTGCAACAGCGCGCGCAATTCCACGCCAGTGGGGGCTTCGGTGGTTTCGCCCACGCCCAAATCAAAGCGTTGTTCGCTGAGCGCCTGTTCCAGCCAGGGGGATTCCAGTGGTACGACGCTGACGCTGGCTTCGGGCATGGTTTTGCTGAAGTGCTGCAGCGCTAGGGGCACCAGCGCATGGGCCAGCGCGGGCAGACAGGCCAGGCGCAGGCGGCCGGTGCTCAAGGTGCGCAGCTCTTGTGCGCGGGCTGCAATCTGTTCCAGGCCGATGAAAGAGCGTTCGACCTCTTGCATCAGCGCCAGGGCGCGGGCTGTGGGGCGCAGGCGGCCGCGCACGCGGTCGAACAGTGCAAATCCCAAGACGTATTCCAGTCTAGCCAGTTCGCGGCTCAGTGTGGGTTGGCTGGATCCTGTTACGTCTGCGGCGTGGCTTAGGTTCCCGTGCAGCATGATGGCTCTGAACTGGGTTAACTGGCGGTGGGTCAGCAGCGGTGGTGTCGCTGGCGGCTTGGTGGGGCGGGGCATGCTCTAACTATATCCATATTGAATAGTTAGACAACAAAAATGGCATTGATTGAATCGATTGGGGCTGGGATCATCCAGCCTATGAACCCTTTTACCCCCTCCACCCTCGCATCCCTGGCCCAGCAACACGGTACACCGCTGTGGGTGTATGACGCCGCCACTATTCAACGCCAAGTCCAGGCGCTGCGCCAGTTTGATGTCGTACGTTTTGCGCAAAAGGCCAATTCCAACACCCATATCCTGCGGCTGCTGAAAAGTGAAGGCGTGATGGTGGATGCGGTGTCCCTTGGCGAAGTCGAACGTGCACTGGCCGCGGGTTATGCCCCTGGCCTGAAAGACGGCCATGCCGAAATAGTGTTCACTGCCGATCTGCTGGACCGCACCACACTGCCGCGCCTGGTGAAGCTGGGCATCCCGGTCAATTGCGGTTCCATTGACATGCTGGACCAACTGGGCGCGGTAAGCAAAGGCCACCCGGTGTGGTTGCGCATCAACCCTGGCTTTGGCCACGGCCACAGCAACAAGACCAACACCGGTGGTGAACACAGCAAACACGGCATCTGGCTTGGCGAGCTGGTCGCAGCGCTGGCCAAGGTGCGCAGCAATGGGCTGGCGCTGCAGGGCCTGCACATGCACATTGGCTCGGGCGTGGACTACGCGCACTTGCAAGAGGTGTGTGGTGCCATGGTCGGGCTGGTGCGCACGGTCAAGGCGCAGGGCATGGATTTACACGCCGTGTCTGCCGGCGGTGGACTGTCCATTCCCTATGGTGCAGGCGAGGCGCCGATCGACACCGCGCATTATTTCTCGCTATGGGACGCGGCGCGCCAGCAGATTGCCCAGGACCTGGGCCACGCGGTGGCGCTGGAGCTGGAGCCCGGCCGTTACCTGGTCGCCGAATCCGGCGTGCTGGTGGCCGAGGTGCGTGCCACCAAGGCCCAGGGCAGCCAGCATTTTGTGATGGTGGACGCGGGTTTCAGCGACCTGATGCGCCCGTCCATGTACGGCAGCTTCCACGGCATGGAGATCATCCGCGCAGACGGCACCGCTGCCACCGGCCCGGTGCGGCCCAGTGTTGTGGCCGGGCCGTTGTGTGAATCGGGTGATGTGTTCACGCAGGGCGAGGGTGGCGTGGTTCTGCAACGCGACCTGCCGCAAGCCACGGTGGGTGATTTGCTGGTCATCCACGACACGGGTGCCTATGGCGCATCCATGTCTTCCAACTACAACACGCGGCCGCTGATCCCGGAGGTGTTGGTCGAGGCCAATGGCAATGCCCGGTTGATACGCCGCAAACAGTCCGTGGCGGAACTTATTGCGCTGGAGGCGGTATAACCTTGGGTACACCCTAAGGAAACCAATGGACCACAACATCTCCCTGATCACCACCATCGCTGCAGGCTTCGGTGTTGCATTGATTCTGGGGTTCATTGCCGAACGCATGAAGACACCGGCGCTGGTCGGGTATCTGGTGGCGGGCATCATCATCGGCCCGGCCACGCCCGGCTTTGTGGCCGACGTGCACATTGCCTCCCAGCTGTCCGAAATCGGCGTCATGCTGCTGATGTTTGGCGTGGGGCTGCATTTTTCATTAAACGACCTGCTCGCCGTCAAACGCATTGCTGTGCCCGGCGCGGTGTTGCAAATGGGGCTGGCGACGGGGCTTGGGATACTGACCGCCTGGTGGTGGGGCTGGAGCTGGGGCGCTGGGCTGGTATTCGGTCTGTCGCTGTCCTGCGCCAGTACCGTCGTGTTGCTCAAGGCGCTGGAAGCCCGGGGTGTGCTGGACACCATGAATGGCCGCATCGCGGTGGGCTGGCTGGTGGTGGAAGACCTGGCCACGGTGATGGTGCTGGTGTTGCTGCCGCCATTGGCCGGGGTGCTGGGTGGTGCCAGCGCTGTGCCTGTGGCCGAAACCAAACCGATCTGGATGGCCATTGGCCAAACCCTGTTGCAGGTTGCGGCCTTTATCGCGCTGATGCTGGTGGTGGGCCGCCGCGCGCTGCCCTGGTTGCTGTGGCAGGTGGCGCGCACCGGTTCGCGTGAGCTGTTCACGCTGGCCGTCATCGCCACGGCCATCGGCATTGCCTACGGCGCGTCGGCCCTGTTCAGTGTGTCGTTTGCGCTGGGTGCATTTTTTGCCGGCATGGTGATGCGCGAATCCGAGTTCAGCCACCGGGCGGCAGAAGAGTCCCTGCCACTGCGCGACGCCTTCTCGGTGCTGTTTTTTGTATCGGTGGGCATGTTGTTCGAGCCTGCCATCCTGGTCGAGCAGCCCATGCGGGTGCTGGCCGTGGTGGCCATCATCATCCTGGGCAAGGCGCTGGTCGCGGCTGCCCTGGTGCTGGCCCTGCGCTACCCCATCAACACGGCGCTGACGGTGGCGGCCAGCCTGGCGCAGATCGGCGAGTTCTCATTCATCCTTGCGGGGCTGGGGGTCTCACTGGGCCTGCTGCCGGCCATGGGCATGAGCCTGGTGCTGGCCGGGGCACTGATCTCGATTGCGCTGAACCCCTTGCTGTTTGCCGCCATTGAGCCGTTCAGGCGCTGGGTATTGGCCCGCTCAGAACTGGCCCGCCGCCTGGAGCAGCGCCAGGACCCCTATGCCGAGCTGCCCATGAGCACCGAGCGCAAATACCTGGAAGGGCAGGTGGTTCTGGTGGGGTATGGCCGGGTGGGCAAGCGGATTGCCAAGGCCATGGAGGCCCGGGGCATCCCGTACGTGGTGGTGGAGCAAAACCGCGAACGGGTCGAGCAGTTGCGCGGCCAGGGCGTTGCCGCCGTCTCCGGCAGTGCGGCCGAGCCGGCGGTGCTGATCCAGGCCCACATCGCCCATGCCGCCATGCTGGTGATCGCCACGCCCGACCCGCTGGGTGTGCGGCAAATGGCCGATACCGCGCGTGCCCTCAACCCCAACATCGAAATTGTGCTGCGTACCCACAGCGAGGCCGAATCCAAAATGCTGCGTGATGACGGCATCGGCAAGGTCTTTTTTGGCGAGGAAGAATTGGCCAAAGGCATGACCCACCACGTGCTGGAGCGTTTTGCTCCCCAGCCAGGCGATGCGGCACAATCCGGGCACCCCATCGAAAGTTGATGCACGTTGACGCAAGCTGACCACACCATGTCTGACACCACCCATATTGCCCCCCGCGACAAAGCCGAAATCCTGGCCCAGGCCCTGCCTTACATCCGCAAGTACCACGGCAAGACCATGGTCATCAAATACGGTGGCAACGCCATGACCGACCCGGCCCTGCAGGCCGACTTTGCCGAAGACGTGGTGTTGTTGAAGCTGGTCGGCATCAATCCCGTAGTCGTGCACGGCGGTGGGCCGCAGATCGAGAACGCGCTCAAACGCCTGGGCAAAAAAGGCGAATTCATCCAGGGCATGCGGGTGACCGACGCCGAAACCATGGAAGTGGTGGAGTGGGTGCTGGGCGGCGAGGTGCAGCAGGACATCGTGGGCCTGATCAACCAGGCCGGCGGCAAGGCCGTGGGCCTGACCGGGCGCGACGGCGGCATGATCCGCGCGCAAAAACTCAAGATGATGGACAACACCGACCCCAATGTCGAACACGACGTGGGCCAAGTGGGTGACATCGTCAGCGTGGACCCCAGCGTCGTCAAGGCGCTGCAAGACGACGCCTTCATCCCCGTCATCAGCCCCATCGGTTTTGGTGAAAACAACGAGAGTTACAACATCAACGCCGACGTCGTGGCCGCCAAGCTCGCCACCGTGCTGCAGGCTGAAAAACTGATGATGCTCACCAACATCAGCGGTGTGCTGGACAAAAATGGCGAACTGCTGACCGACCTGACGGCGCGGCGCATCGACGAGTTGTTTGCCGATGGCACCATCAGTGGCGGCATGTTGCCCAAGATCGCCGGCGCGCTGGATGCGGCCAAGAGTGGCGTCAACGCCGTGCACATCATCGACGGGCGGGTGCCCCATGTGTTGTTGCTGGAAATTCTGACCGACCAGGCCTTCGGCACCATGATCCGCTCGCATTGAGATGCCCCCCGAAGCGCCTTTGGCGCCTCCCCCCAGGGGGCGCAGCCAGCGGCCCGGCGAAGCCGGTTCCGCGGCCGCCCACGTAATGAGGTTTTAGCATGCGACTCTTGTTGGTGGAAGACGATGTCATGGTGGCCAGCGGCATCAAGCTGGGCCTGACCGGTGCGGGCTACGCCGTGGACTGGGTCGGCAGCGCCGAACGTGCGCTGGAGGTCACACGCTCCGAGACATTCGATTTGGCTGTCATCGACATCGGCCTGCCCGGCATGGACGGCCTGGTGCTGACCCAAAGCCTGCGCAAGGCCGGCCACTCCATGCCGGTACTCATCTTGACAGCGCGCGATGCGCTGCAGGACCGGGTGCAGGGGCTGGACATGGGCGGCGACGACTACATGGTCAAACCCTTTGAACTGCCCGAACTGTTGGCACGGCTGCGCGCGCTGCTGCGCCGATCGCAAGCCGCCACTTCGGCCACGCTGAGTTTTGGTCCGTTGGAGCTGGATACCGCGCTGCGCCAAGCCAGCATACGCAGCAGTGACGGCGTCAGCCAGCCCATCGAGCTGGGCCCGCGCGAGTGGACCGTCATGGAGTACCTGATGCTGCAGGCGCCCAAGCCGGCGAACAAGGACAAACTGCTGCAGGCCCTGACCGGCTGGGACAAGGAAATCACGCCCAATGCGGTGGAGGTCTATATCTCCCGCCTGCGCGGCAAGCTGGAGCCGCATGGCCTGGCGTTGCGTTCCATCCGCGGCTTTGGCTACCGGCTGGAGCTGCTGAACCCGCCGGCCGAGCCAGGCGCCGCACCACATCCCTCTGTGGGGTGAATGGTCTGTGAATCCTTCTGCGCAGCACGCCGGCATGGCGTCCGGCCTGCAGCGGCGGCTGCTGCTGCTGTTGCTGGTGCCGCTGTTCCTGCTGGCGGCGCTGAACGCCTGGTTTGACTACTCCTCCGCCGATAGTGCGGCCCTGCAGCAGGACCGCCAGTTGCTGACCATGGTGCCGCTGATGGCCAGTTCGGTCGTGGCGCGCGGAGCCACGCCGGACGCGCCACCGGTGCTGCTGATGGCCCCGCCACTGGAAGATTTCCTGACCCAGCGCCCGGGTTTGTCTGCCTATGCCTTTGTTGCCCGCGAAGGCAGTGTGCTGGTCGGCGACAGCTGGCTCAGCGGCATGCCACCGGCCACCGGCGAGCCCGAGTTCTCCAGCCAGGAGTTTGATGGTGTCACCTACCGCATCGTCAGCCAGCGTGTGCACACCGTGGCCGGCGACCTGGTGCTGCGTCTGGCCGATGGCTCGGACCCGCGCCAGCAGTGGCTGCGCCTGCTGTGGCTCAAGGTGGGCCTGCCCAACCTGGTGCTGGTGGTGGCCGCCTTCTTTGCCGTGAATTGGGCCGTGCGCCGGGCGTTGCGCCCGCTGATCGAGCTGAAAGAGGCGGTAGAGCGCCGATCGCCGCGTGACCTTTCGGCGCTGGATGCCCAGGGCTCGCCCGACGAGGTGCGCCCACTGGTGCTGTCGTTGAACCGTTTGTTCGACCTGGTCAACGCCCAGGCCGAGAGCCAGCGCCGCTTTGTGGCCGACGCCGCGCACCAGTTGCGCACGCCGCTGGCCGGTTTGCAGGCCCAGGTGGAGGCGTGGGCACAGGCCGTGGGGGCCACCGCGGCACAGGCCCATCCCGAGCATGTCTATATGGAAAATAGCCATCTAGCCCCCGCCGATATTGAGAATGCCGCTATCACTTTGGAAGCAGGCCAGATTTTCAAGCTGCGCCAGGCGGTGCGCCGTACGTCGCAGTTGGCGAACCAGCTGTTGGCCCTGTCGCGCGCCGATGCCCGCAGCGCCAACACCCAGGCCATGCAGCGTGTGGACCTGCGCCAGTTGTGCGAGATGCTGCTGGAGACCCACCTGGACGCCGCAGCCGCCAAGGAGATCGACCTGGGACTGGAAGCGGTGGACGTACACACCACCGGCCACGAGTGGCTGCTGCGCGAGCTGCTGGGCAATCTGCTGGACAACGCCATTCGGTACACACCGCACGGCGGTAGCGTCACACTGCGCTGCGGCTGGGCGCAGGAGCCGGGCGCGGACGTTGCCCAGCCGTTTCTGGAGGTGGAGGATAACGGCCCCGGCGTGCCGGTGGCAGAGCGCACCCGCATGCTGGAGCGCTTCTACCGCGTGGCCGGCACGGTGGGCGAGGGCAGTGGCCTGGGCCTGGCTATCGCAGAAGAAATCGCCCGGGTGCACAGCAGCCATTTGCAGGTGCTCGATGGGTTTGGCGGGCGGGGTTTGCGTATGCGGTTGGAGATTCCTACATCCCGGATTTGATGGCAGCAACCATTTGCAAACGTCGCGCTACTGTCGTGCAATACGCGAACCCGCACTGGCGTTGTACAGACTGTGCCGACAGAGGATCTATATCTGCAGTCACCGAAATTGAAATAGTGGGCTCATCGCCGAATCACTCTCAAAGCTGGGCGCTCTATCAAATACCAGGACAGACTGGAAAACACC
The DNA here is from genome assembly GCA_040387325.1 of Pseudomonadota bacterium. Classification (GTDB taxonomy): domain Bacteria; phylum Pseudomonadota; class Gammaproteobacteria; order Burkholderiales; family Burkholderiaceae_C; genus Allorhodoferax. The sequence goes on from JAZKDY010000076.1 coordinate 62,355, forward strand.
AGGCACAGAGGAATTGCCAACGCCAGCACTGTCCAGCCGCCAAACGCCGGAAAGGCTGCAACCAATGCTTGTTCAATGGGAAATCCATATAGATACGTCCCATAAGAAAGGTCAATGCTGCCCCGAGTCTCTGGCCAGCGACGTCCCAACGCAAGTGCCAAGTTCACAACGAATAAAGCCAGAGATGCAATAACGAGGTAATGCGTCAGGGCGCTTGCCGGCAACCACCACCAAGCCACTATCAGGGCTCCCGCCGCCAACACGGGGGACTTGGGAAGCCAGTTTTGGTTCTGGTACGCGAGGGCGCCGAATAAAAATGCGGAGTAATAGCCAGGCAGCGCCTCTCTCCATGCCATCTGGTTAAACAATAGTGCCCGGTCCCCAAATCCAATCGCAAGTGCCAGCAGGACCAGCAAGCTGAGGTTCGCCATCCAGCGATTCTTCAGCAGACCTGCCATACCGAGTAGGAGAATGGCTAAATAGCAGGTCACCTCGATCGGAATGGTCCATAACGAACCGTTCACCGCATTGGGGACTGGATTTTCCAGGAATACGCCAGGTAGTTCCAGATGGGTCTGCAACAGCAGATTGTTGATGAAAAATTCTCGAACCCCGGAATGCTGCCAATAGAGGTTCTGCGGCATGCTCGTAAAGCAGGCTCCGACCAGGATCGAAAACAACAGGCAGCCCAAGAGGCCCGGGAAGACCCGCAGAAAACGTTTTTGTACGAAGCCTTTCGCGTCTGGACTTTGGCTCCAACTTTGTGAAATCAGGAACCCGCTGATGATGAAGAACAGCGTCACACCAAACCCCCCGAATCCCGCCAGCGATGGAAACGCGGTCAGGAGCGCAGTTGGTGGTTTTCCGCTAAGAGCGAAAGCGTGTGCTGTAAGGACGGCGAGGGCTGCGAGGTGGCGAAAAGTTAGGAAATGTCGCGGGTGCATTGTGACTAGAGATCGGAAATTTGATACGCGATGAGGAGCACCGCATTGTTATTTGGCAGTTGACTCGGGGAGTATGCGTCATAGGGAAAGTGCCAAGCCCGGAACGGCAAATGCCTTGAACCCCGTTAGGCATTGGATTGGCGGATCCCTAGGAAAACCCTGACGAACCCTATGCGAGAATGATTTTTATCACCACCGCTTTGCGCACCATGCCAGACGCCCTTACCCAGTCCCTTGAGCCAGTAGAAGACCACGCCCAAGCCGGGTCGGAGCCTGACGCGTCGGCAGCCACGCCCCCCGTCCGCAAGCGCCCCAAACCGGGCGAGCGCCGGGTGCAGATACTGCAGGCGCTTGCCAGCATGCTGGAGCAGCCCAGCGGTGACCGCATCACCACCGCTGCACTGGCGGCCCGGCTCGATGTCAGCGAAGCGGCGCTGTACCGCCACTTCGCCAGCAAGGCGCAGATGTTCGAAGGCCTGATCGAATTTATTGAGCAAAGCGTGTTCTCGCTGGTCAACCAGATCGCGGAGCGCGAGCAGGCGAATGCCGATGGTGTGGCCGATGTCGGTCAACGCCAGGCGGCCAAGCTGGTTGCGATGCTGGTGCAGTTTGCCGAGAAAAACCCGGGCATGGCCCGCGTCATGGTCGGTGATGCCCTGGTGTTCGAAAACGAGCGCCTGATCGCCCGCATGAACCAGTTCTTTGACAAGATAGAGGCAACACTGAAGCAGTGCCTGCGTGATGGCGCCCATCTCAACGCATCAGCCAGCGCCTCGGCCACACCGACCGTGGACGCGCAGGTGCGGGCATCCGTGCTGGCGGCCTTTGTGGGTGGGCGCCTGCAGCGTTTTGTGCGTTCGGGTTACAAGCGCCTGCCGTCCGAGAACCTGGACGCCAGCTTGCGGGTGTTGCTGGGGTAAACCCATGGCCGGTTTAGAAAACCGGCTCTAGACCAAAAAAAATTTCCCGGCAAGGGGTGTAATGGATGCAGAATAGCACGATCGTTCTATTTTGTAGTACATTGCGTCCATGTCTATTGCGTCCCTCTCCGCCAAGCTGATTCGCAAAGCCCGTCCGGCTGAAGCCCGTTCGGGCACCGCCGCTGGCGGCAAAGTCCCGTCGGGCCGTGCCCTGCAAAAGGGCCAGCAAACCAAACTGGCCATTGTGGATGCGGCTCTGGGTCTGGCCACCCAGATCGGACTGGAAGGCCTGAGCATCGGCGCGCTGGCCGAAGCCACCAACATGAGCAAGTCCGGGGTGTTCGCCCACTTCGGTTCGCGCGAAGAGCTGCAGATTTCTGTCATCCACCAATACTTTGCGCATTTTGAGCGTGATGTCTTTTACGCTGCCATGGAGCAGCCGCGTGGCCTGCCCCGGGTCAAGGCCCTGTTTGCCAACTGGATGAAGCTGGTGGCCGAAGAGATCCAGGCCGGCTGCATTTTCATCAGCGGCGCCGTTGAGTTTGACGACCGTCCCGGCCCGGTGCGCGATGCGCTGGCCACGTCGGTGCAGACCTGGCTGGCCGCGATGAACCGCTCCATCGTGCTGGCCAAGGCCTGCGGCGATTTGCGTGCCGATGTCGACGAAGAACAAATGGCATTCGAGATCCACGGCCTGATCCTGGCCCTGCACTACGAAGCCCGTTTCCTGAACAAGCCCGGCTCGATTGATCGTGCCAACAAGGGCTTTGACAACATCCTTGCGCGTTACGGCGCGCAGGCAACTTCCACTTCCTGATTTTTCTGAATCACCGTTCCACAAGGAGTAACCACCATGCCTACATACACCCCACCCCTGCGCGACATGCAGTTTGTGATGCACGAAGTGCTCAAGGTTGTGGACGACTTCAAGCAAATCCCGCAACACGCCGAGATGGATGTAGACACCATCAACGCGGTGCTGGAGGAGGGCGGCAAGTTCGCCTCCGAAGTCATCTTCCCGTTGAACATTCCCGGTGACGCCGAGGGCTGCACACTGGACACCAAGACCCACGCGGTGACCACACCCAAGGGTTTCAAGGAAGCCTACAAGACGTATATCGAAGGCGGCTGGGCGGCTTTGGGCTGCGACCCCGAGTTTGGCGGCCAGGGCCTGCCCCTGGTGGTCAACAGCATGTTCTACGAAATGCTGAACAGCACCAACCAGGCCTGGACCATGTACCCCGGCCTGACACACGGCGCCTATGCTGCGCTGCACACACACGGTACAGACGAGCAGAAGCAGACCTATCTGCACAAGATGACCAGCGGCGAGTGGACGGGCTCCATGTGCCTCACCGAACCCCATTGCGGTACCGATCTGGGCCTGATGCGCACCAAGGCCGAGCCCCAGGCCGACGGCACCTACAAGATCACCGGGAACAAGATTTTCATCAGCGCCGGTGAACACGACATGGCCGACAACATCATCCACCTGGTGTTGGCCCGCCTGCCCGATGCGCCCCCCGGCATCAAGGGTGTCAGCCTGTTCATCGTGCCCAAGTTCAATGTGAACAAGGATGGCTCGCTGGGTAGCCGCAACGGCATCTACTGCGGTGGCCTGGAGCACAAGATGGGCATCAAGGCCAACGCCACTGCCCAGATCGTGCTGGAAGACGCCATTGGCACCATGGTCGGCCAGCCCAACAAGGGCATGCAAGGCATGTTCGTGATGATGAACGCCGCACGCCTGGGCGTGGGCAACCAGTCGCTGGGCCTGACCGAAGTGGCGTTCCAGAACGCGCTGGCCTATGCCAAGGACCGCATCCAGATGCGCAGCCTGTCCGGCCCCAAGGCCAAGGACAAGCCAGCTGATCCGATCATCGTGCACCCCGATGTGCGCAAGATGCTGCTGACCGCCAAGGCCTATGCCGAAGGTGGCCGCGCGCTGCAGGCCTTCTGCTCCATGCTGCTGGAAAAAGAACACGGCCATCCCGACGAAAAAGTGCGCAAGGATTCCGGTGAACTGCTGGCCATGCTGACCCCCATCGTCAAGGCCTTCATCACCGACAACGGCCACATCTCCACCAATGCCTGCATGCAGGTGTTTGGTGGCCACGGTTTCATCAAGGAATGGGGCATGGAACAGTTTGTGCGCGACAACCGCATCAACATGATCTATGAAGGCACCAATACTATCCAGTCGCTGGACCTGCTGGGCCGCAAGATCCTGGGCAATAACGGCGCCACGCTGAAGAAATTTGGCAAGCTAGTAGGCCAACTGGTGGAAGAAGAAGGCGTCAATGAAAAGATGGCCGAGTTCATCACCCCCATTGCCATCCTGGGTGACCAGATGACCAAGTTCACGACCGAAATCGGTTTCAAGGGCTTCCAGAACCCCGACGAAGTGGGCGCCGCTGCGGTGGACTACCTGCGCGTGGCCGGCCACCTGGTGTTTGGTTACTTCTGGGCTCGCATGGCACAAGTGGCGCTGCGCGAAATCGCCGCTGGCAATACCGACCCCTTCTACGGCGCCAAGCTGCAGACCGCACGTTTCTACTTCGGCAAGTTGTTCCCCGAGACCGCAACCCTGATGCGCACCGCACGTGCTGGCAGCAAGGTGTTGATGGATACCGATCTGGCATTGGCCTGATACCGGTCCGTTTTGCCTGCCTGTTTGTTCGATTCAATAAAAAAGAGGAGTTTCCATGTTGCGTTCAGCTATTGCGGTATTGGTGGTGTGTGGGTTCAGCGTTTCGGCCATGGCACAAATGTCCCCCGTGGGCCTGTGGCAGACCATTGACGACAAGGATGGCACGCCCAAGTCTGAAATCCGCATTGTGGAGACCGCAGGTGTCGTGTCCGGCAAGGTTGAAAAGTTTCTGGACCCCAAGACCAAGCTGGATGAGAAATGCGTGGAATGCACCGATGAACGCAAGGACAAACTGATCCTGGGCATGGAGATCCTGCGTGGCCTGAAGAAAACCGAAGGCAAGGACGTATGGGAGGGTGGCAACATCCTCGACCCGAACAACGGCAAGATTTACAAGGCCACCGTAACCCCCATTGAAGGCGGCAAGAAGCTGCAGATGCGCGGCTACATCGGCTTCTTCTACCGCACCCAAACCTGGACCCGAATCCAGTAATAGCGAATACCTTGCGGGACAGACCGCAGTGGCAAGGCCACAAGCTCTGTCCTCAACTGTTTAAGAAGGAACTTTTATGTCCCGTTTCCAAGTCAGAAAAGTCGCCGTGCTCGGCGCCGGCGTGATGGGCGCGCAGATCGCCGCCCACCTGGTCAATGTCAAAGTGCCCGTGGTGCTGTTTGACCTGCCGGCCAAGGAAGGCCCCAAGAACGGCATCGTCACCAAGGCGGTTGAAGGCCTGAAAAAACTCAAGCCCGCGCCCCTGGGTGTGGCCGAAGATGCAGGGTTGATCCAGCAGGCCAATTACGAAGAGCACATGGCGCTGCTGGGCGAGTGCGACCTGATCATCGAAGCCATTGCCGAACGCATGGACTGGAAGCTGGACCTGTACAAGAAGATTGCGCCTTTTGTCGCACCCCATGCCATCGTGGCGTCCAACACATCGGGCCTGTCGATCACCAAACTGAGTGAAGCGCTGCCCGAAGAAATCAAGCCACGTTTCTGCGGCATCCACTTCTTCAACCCACCCCGCTACATGGCCCTGGTGGAGTTGATCAACACCCCCACCACACAAGCCCAGGTATTGGACGATCTGGAAGCCTTTGTCACCAGCAACCTGGGCAAGGGCGTGGTCCATGCCAAGGACTCCCCCAACTTCATCGCCAACCGCGTCGGCATTGCCGGCATGTTGACGACGATGAAAGAGGTCGAGAACTTCGGCCTGACATTTGATGTCGTCGACGACCTGACTGGCAAGAAGCTGGGCCGCGCATCCAGCGGCACGTTCCGCACCGCGGATGTGGTCGGTCTGGACACCATGGCCCACGTCATCAAGACGCTGCAGGACACGCTGTCTATCGAAACCGATCCGTTCTACGAAAGTTTTGCAACACCTGCCGTGTTGAAGACCTTGCTCGAAATGGGCAACCTGGGCCAGAAGACCAAGGCAGGCTTCTTCAAGAAAGTTGGCCGCGATGTGCTGCGCTTTGATCTGGCCAGCAAAGAATACGTGCCTGCCGGTGAAAAGGCCGACGAGGTGTACGGCCGCATGCTCAAAAAGCCGGCTGCCGAGCGCCTAACGCTGCTGCGCAATGCCGAAGGTAAGCAGGGCCAGTTCCTGTGGGCTATCTTGCGCAATGCCTTCCATTACGCGGCCGTGCACCTGGCATCGATTGCCGACAACGCGCGTGACGTGGACTTCTGCATGCGCTGGGGTTTTGGCATGCAGCAAGGTCCGTTCGAGCTGTGGCAGGAAGCCGGTTGGCTGGAAGTGGCCAAGATGGTCCAGGAAGATATCGACGCCGGCAAGGCGCTGTGCAAGGCACCGCTGCCCAAGTGGGTGTTTGAAGGCCCCGTCGCCGAGCGCGGTGGTGTGCACCAGCCCGAAGGTTCGTTCAACCCCACTACCGGCAAGTTTGTTGCACCGCGCAGCCTGCCCGTGTATGCCCGCCAGCACTTTCCCGAAAGCGTGCTGGGTGCGAATGCACCTTCGGCCACGACGGCCGGCAAGACGCTGCATGAAGATGACGACATCCGCCTGTGGACGCTGGATGATGAAGTCGTCATTGCCAGCATCAAGACCAAGATGCATGCCATCGGCCCCGGTGTGGTCGAAGGCCTGTTGACCGGTCTGGACATGGCCGAGAAAGATTACAAGGGCTTGGTGGTCTGGTCTCCGGATGACATGTTCTCCGCGGGTGCCGACTTGCAATCCATGCTGCCCGCCTTCATGATCGGTGGCGTTGCCGCGATCGACGGTGCCGAGCTGGAGATGCAGCAGGCCATGCTGAAGCTGCGCTACTCCAATGTGCCGGTGGTCTCCGCGGTGCGCGGCCTGGCGCTGGGTGGTGGCTGTGAACTGGCCGTGTACTCCAGCCGCCGCGTCGTGGCCATGGAAAGTTACATCGGACTGGTGGAAGTGGGTGTAGGCCTGGTGCCCGGTGCCGGCGGCCTGACTTACATCGCCCGCCGCGCTGCCGAAAACATGGCACTGTCCACATCCAAGGACCTGCTGCCCTTCCTGACCGAAGGTTTCACCGGCGCCGCCATGGCCAAGGTGGGTACCAGCGCGCTGGAAAGCCGCAAGCTGGGCTACCTGCTGGACAGCGACGTCATCGTGCCGCACAAGGACGAGTTGTTGTTCGTCGCCATCAACGAGGCCAAGGCATTGGCTGCCGGTGGCTACCGCGCACCACACAAACGCCTGTTCCCGGTGGCCGGCCGCAGCGGCATTGCCACCATCACGGCGCAACTGGTCAATATGCGCGACGGTCGTTTCATCAGCGCGCACGACTTCCATATCGGCAAACTGATTGCCGAAGTGGTATGTGGCGGCCAAGTGGATGCCGGCACCCTGGTCAGCGAGGAATACGTTATGACCCTGGAGCGCAAGGCCTTCACATCGTTGCTGACCAACGCCAAGACCCAGGAACGCATCATGGGCATGATGAGCACCGGCAAGCCCGTGCGCAACTGATATGTCCACGACCGCTCGTCCCAACCGCCTCGCGCGCACACTGGCCCAACTGGACAGGGTGCCCGCACCGCTGCGCCCGATGGTGCGCAACCTCGTGTTGCGCCGTGCCGTGCCTTTTACCGGTACCGCCCGCCTGGACTTTGCCGTGATGACGCCCGAGAAGGTGGAGATCACCATTGCCAACCAGCGCCGGGTGCAAAACCACATTCAGGGTGTGCACGCTGCCGCCATGACGCTGTTGGCTGAAACGGCCACCGGCATGGTGGTCGGCATGAATGTGCGCGACGATTGCCTGCCCCTGGCCAAGGAACTCAAGGTGCAGTTCAAGCGCCGCACCCAGGGCGACATGCGCGCCGTAGCCCAACTGACCCCGCAGCAGCGCCAGCTGATGCAGACGCAGGACAAGGGCGAAGTCGTGGTCCCCGTGACGGTGACGGATGCCTCGGGTGAAGAGCCTATCCAGTGTGAATTTGTCTGGGCTTGGGTGCCGTCCGCCAAGAAGGCTGCTACCCCCAAGACCAGTAGCGTTCCGGCCTGAGGCCGGGACCATCCCAGAACCGAAAAGGAGTTACTCCATGAAACAAGTTCAAGACGCCTACATCGTTGCGGCCACGCGCACGCCCATCGGGCGCTCCGGCCGCGGCTATTTCCGCAATACCCGCCCCGACGACCTGCTGGTGGCCGCCATCAAGAGCGCCATGCTGCAAGTCCCCACGCTGGACCCCAAGGCGATAGAAGACGCCATCATCGGCTGCTCTTTCCCCGAGGGTGAGCAGGGCATGAACATGGCCCGCATCGCAGTGGGCCTGGCCTTTGACCACCCCGTCGGTGGTGTCACCGTCAACCGCTTCTGCGCCTCCGGCGTGACCGCTATCCAGATGGCCGCCGACCGCATCCGCGTGGGCGAGGCCGACATCCTGATAGCCGGTGGTGCTGAGTCCATGAGCATGGTGCCCATGGGTGGCAACAAGACCTCGTTCAACCCGGCCGTGTTCGAGCGCGACGAAAACATCGGCATCGCCTACGGCATGGGCCTGACCGCCGAGAAGGTGGCCCAGCAGTGGAAAATCTCGCGCGAAATGCAGGACGCCTTTGCGCTGGAGTCGCACTTGCGTGCCGTGAAGGCCCAGCAGGCCGGTGAGTTCTCCAATGAAATCACCCCTTTTGACGTGATCGAACGCACGCCCGACCTGGCCACCGGCGAGCTGCGAATCAAGACACGCACCGTGAGTCTGGACGAAGGCCCACGCCCTGACACCACGCTGGAAGCATTGGCCAAGTTGAAGCCCGTGTTCGCGGCGCGCGGCAGCGTCACCGCCGGCAACAGCTCGCAAACCAGCGACGGCGCCGGTGCTTTGATTCTGGCCAGCGAGAAGGCGGTCAAGCAATTCCGCCTGAAGCCCCTGGCGCGTTTTGTGAGTTTTGCCGCACGCGGCGTGCCGCCCGAGATCATGGGCATCGGCCCCATCGAGGCGATTCCCGCCGCGCTGCGCTATGCCGGCCTGCAGCACAGCGATATCGACTGGTTTGAGCTGAACGAAGCCTTTGCCGCCCAATCCCTGGCCGTCATCAACACGCTGGGGCTGGACCCGTCAAAGGTCAATCCCATGGGCGGCGCCATCGCGCTGGGCCACCCCCTGGGCGCTACCGGTGCTATCCGGGCCGCGACAGTGATTCACGCATTGCATCGCCATAATCTGAAGTACGGCATGGTGACCATGTGTGTGGGCACCGGGCAAGGTGCAGCCGGAATCTTTGAACGAGTTTGATCGCAACGAACAAAGGCCACCTGCGGGTGGCCTTTTGCATGGAAAGAAAACTTTGACGACAACACATGCTTTTGACGGCGCCGTGGCACTGGAGCAGCAGGCAGACGGCAGCTTCACCGGTCACACCAGCCCGGCGTACGGCAATATGGTCGGCCCCTTTGGCGGTATCAGCGCCGCGCAGGTGATGAACGCGGTGCTGCTGCACCCGCAGCGCCTGGGCGAACCGGTGGCGCTGACGATCAACTACGCGGCTGCGCTGGCCGATGGGCCTTTCGTCATCGAAGCCCGCCCGGCACGCACCAACCGCTCCACACAACACTGGGTCATCTCGGTGCTGCAAAACGGCGAGACCGTGCTGACCGCCACGGCTTTTACCGCGCTGCGCCGCGACACCTGGAGCCTGGACGAGCAGACGCTGCCCGATGTTCCTCGGCCTGCGGACGTGCAGCTGGTCTCGGGCGGTATCCCCATGGCCTGGGTACAGAACTATGAGATGCGGCCCGTCGCCGGCGGCATGCCCAAGGTGTGGGACGGCAGTGGCGACAGCAGCCTGACCCAGCTGTGGGTGCGTGACACGCCCGCACGCCCGCTGGACTTTGCGTCACTGACCGCGCTGGCCGATGTCTTCTTCCCGCGCCTGTTTGTGCGCCGCGCCACGGCGGTGCCGGTGGGCACGGTCACGATGACGGTGTACTTCCACGCCGACTCTGCACAGCTGCAGGCCACCGGCAGCGGCTACCTGCTGGCCCAGGCCAAAGCCCAGGCCTTTCGCAACGGCTACTTTGACCACACGGCGCAGTTGTGGAACGAGGCCGGTGTATTGCTGGCAACCACGCAACAGGTTGCGTATTACAAACACTAGGAGACAAGCACATGCAAGACATATTGACCCACACCGCCGACGGCGTGATGACCCTCACCATCAACCGCCCGGACAAGAAAAATTCGTTCACACAAGCCATGTACGGCGCCATGGCCGACGCGCTGGAACAGGCCAAGAACGACCCCGCCATCCGCGTCACCGTCATCCAGGGAGATGTGACTGTGTTCAGCGCGGGCAATGACATCAGTGATTTTCTGCAACGCAAACCCACCCCGCAGGAAGATGCGCCGGTGTTCAAGTTCCTGCGTGGCATTGCCTCGCACCCCAAGCCCATCGTGGCCGCGGTCTGCGGCCCGGCTGTAGGTATCGGCACCACGCTGCTATTCCATTGCGACCTGGTTTACGCCGGTGACAACGCGGCCTTCTCCATGCCCTTTGTGAACCTGGGCCTGTGCCCCGAGGCCGGCTCCAGCCTGCTGGTGCCGCAGATGATGGGTTACCACCGCGCGGCCGAGGCCTTGTTGCTGGGCGAGCCCTTCATGGCCGAGGCGGCGCTGGAGGTGGGTCTGGTCAACCGCATCCTGCCACCCACCGAGGTCAACGACATGGTGCAGGCCCTGGCACGCAAGCTGGCGGCCAAGCCCCTGGCCTCGCTGATCGAAACCAAGCGCCTGATGAAGAAGGGCCAGACGGCCCAGGTGCTGGCCCAGATCAGCGAAGAGGGCGAGAGTTTTGCGCGGCTGCTGCAAGAGCCCGCGGCCAAGGAAGCTTTCACCGCATTTCTGGAGAAGCGCAAGCCGGATTTCAGCAAGGTCTGAGGCCGATTGTCCACGGGTTGGGAGGCCTGTCTTGGCAGAATGTCTTAAGCTAAATTGGCCTCTAGCTCCCGGATACGCTGGATGAATAGCTATAAAAATAGTAGCAAATGTATTGCTGCACCACAAGGAGACACACCACATGAACACCAGCACCACATCACCGGCCACCCTGCAGGGCAAGACCCTGTTCATCACCGGCGCGTCGCGCGGGATCGGTCTGGCCATTGCCAAACGCGCGGCGCGGGATGGCGCCAACATCGTGATCCTGGCCAAGACCACGGATCCCAATCCCAAGCTGCCCGGCACCATTTACAGCGCGGCAGCCGAGATTGAAGCAGCCGGTGGCAAGGCGCTGCCGCTGGCGGTGGACATACGCGACGACGATGCGGTGTTTGCCGCCGTAGCCAAGGCGGTAGAGACTTTTGGCGGCATCGACATCCTGATCAACAACGCCAGCGCGATCAGCATGACCAACACCGAAGCTACGCCCATGAAGCGCTTCGACCTGATGAACGGCATCAATGCGCGTGGCACCTACCTGTGCACGGCAGCTTGTTTGCCAGAGTTGAAGAAATCGGCCGCCGCTGGGCGCAAGCCCCAGGTGTTGACCATGTCGCCACCACTATCCATGAAGACACACTGGTTTGCGCCGCATACGGCCTACAGCATGGCCAAGTACGGTATGAGCATGTGCACGCTGGGCCACGCGGGTGAGTTCAAGAAGTTCGGCATCGCCGTCAACAGCCTGTGGCCCCGCACCGCGATTGCCACCGCCGCTATGCAGATGATTCCCGGTGTGGACATTGCGCTGTGCCGCACGCCCGAGATCATGGCCGATGCCGCCTACAGCGTGCTGACCAACAGCGTGTTTGAGACCGGCAACTTCTATATCGACGACACGGTGCTGGCCGCGCATGGCCTGGACGATCTGGACCGCTATGCCGTCACACCGGGCAACAAGAATTTCCTGCCGGACTTCTTTGTGGACTGAGGCCACCGGCGCCACCATTGCCTTAGCCGTTGTAGAAGTAGAGAACCAGCTTCTCCTTCGGACTCACAACGATGGTTCCAATGCGACCACGCGCGTAGAAACTACCCGGCCTGCTGACGATCTCGTTCGCCTGACGCAAACGGTCTGGTGGTATGTCAATGCAGAAGCCGTATGCGCATATGTAGTCGGTCACGTTCAGCAAACCCGTGCTCTCGTTGATTTTCCAATGGTCTCCCTGAACAGGTGTCTCGCTCCATTGCTCATAACGTCCACGCCAGTCTCGGCTTGCTTGATCCTTGTTGGGTGGCAGTTGCCGAAGGTAGTTGATTCCACCTCTTCCAATCCTGGCCGAGACCTCGTCGGACAGTGGATAAAACCGGATGCCTGCCTCGTTGCCGCCGGGGCCAAAGCCCCATGACTCTTCATTTGCATAGAGGATGCTCCGCACGTGGAGTGCATCCGGAACGGCCTGCAGAGCGAACTTCTGCTCGTAATGTTTCCATGTGGTAGTTAAGACAAGTAGTAGCCAGGTCAGCAGGAGGAGAAAGCGCCAGGTCCCCAGCTTCTTCCAGGCGAGAACAATCGCACTGACTATGGCCCACAGAAGCAAGAACGGAATCAGCAAAATAAGGTAGGTCACTGGATGCCTCGCGCGGCACAGGGTCGCGCTGCATGGTGTTTGGTGCAGCCCGCCGCGTGGGCGCCTCCCGTTAAGCGCATCCCACTGGCGACCCACTGCGCCCGCGCTTCGTTGATGTGACCACTCGCCGCCCAGCGACGCGCCTCCAGCGCCGGGTTGTGCAGCATGGCCGCCAGCCAAGCCGCTTCGTCCACCGTGAGCTGGTCGGCGCGTTTGGCGAAGTAGGTGTGGGCTGCTGCCTGCGCACCGCAGACGGTGGCGCCCCAGGGCGCGTTGTCCAGGTACAGGCGCAGGATGCGGGCCTTGCCCAGAGTCTGCTCCATCTCCACCGCATACAAGAGTTCACGCAGCTTGCGTACGGGTGAACGCTCACCACCCGCCACCAATAACTTGGCGACCTGTTGCGACAAGGTGCTGGCACCCCGCAGACTGGTTGGCGTGCCGCTGATGGTTTGGATGGCCCGCAGATTGTTGCTGCGCAGCGCATGTGCCATTTCAACCATGTCGTAACCCGTGTGTTCAAAAAAGCGCTGGTCCTCGGCCGCGATCACGGCGCGGGCCAGCAGGCTGTTGGCACGCAGTGCGACTTTTTGTGCGCGTGGTGGCAGGTCCTTGCTGCAGGCACTTTGCGCGTTGGCCCATTGGTCGGTACCCAGGCCTTGCACGGCCATGCCGACCAACTGGGGCTGTACGGTCAGGGTGCGGGACGGCAGGTTCAGTGTGGCACGCAATGCAAACGTGCCATCGATCTGGGCAGTGGCCAGTTCGGGTATGGCATCGGCAAACAACGCATAACCATCGCGCACGGGTGTGGGCGGCAGGTCCATGTCCAGCAGCAGGCTGGTGTGTGTCAGTTGGCCGCGCCAGCTGGCGGCTACGGCGCCTGCTGCAACCGTGCCGCGCAATTGCATGCCGCTGCGGTGCACCGTCACATCGACCGCGGGCAGGCGCAGCGCGGCTGTGCCCCAACTGGCATTGCGCAAGCTGCAAGGCTGGCAGCGCAAGGTCAGCGCCTGGGTACGCGCGTCCCATCCCAAACGCAGTGGACCGGCGGACGTGGGCAGGGTGCGGCCATCCAGCCGCTGCGTGACCCAAGGAGTGGTGCCCAGCCAGATCAGCGACGCCACGCCGACCTCTACTGGCACCGGCCCCACCTGGACGGTGGTGGCCCAGGCGCCGGGTGCCGGGCGGATCGCAGTGCGGGCCACAAAGAACAGCAACAGCAGCGCACAGGCAAGGCTGAAGGTGGCCACTCCCACCCAATAGGCCAGACGGTACAGGGCACGCACCTTGGATAGCACCAGGGTGTGCAAGGACAACAAGGTTCGGTTCATAGCGGTGTGGCAACGGTGATGGCCCTCCAGGGGCCGTGGGACTGGCCGGCGATGGATGCCCAGTACCAGGACGAGGTGTCGGTAAAGCCCTGGCCGTTGGCGTCTTCTATGCGTTCGCAGACACGCACGCTGCGGCCCTGGCGCTGGGCCACAAAACAGCGCCAGCGGTCCTGGCTGTTGGCTTGCACTTCCAGCTGTTCGCTGTGGATGCGGTAGCCCAGGCCACGGTAGCAGTCGGTGGCGGGGTGCAGCATGCGGGTGGGCTGGTTGACCGTGCGCAGCACCAGCGTGTGTTTGTCGTCCGTCATGCGGGCCAGGCTTCCGGGGAAATGTTTGGCAAAGCGCAACTCCACGTCGCTCAGTGCCAATGGACGCAGAGCGGCGCCCTGCCATTCGCTAGGCAGTTCAACGGATAGGCTGGGCGCGGCACGCGTGGTCTGCAGGTCCGGGTCAGCATCTGCGGCGACGTGCACCGCACCCGCCAGCGCGCAGAGCGGCAACACGAGCGCCCACAGGGTCTTGTGCAGCACACGGTTCAGAAAACGGTTTTCGAGGAGGATGTTCATGGCGAGGTTCTCTTTAGCGATCCGTACGCGGTTTGCATGCCATGGCCCATGCAATGCCTGCGCAAACCACAGCCAGTGTCACCAGCCCCACGGTTTCATGGCCCCACGCGGGTACAGGCGAGCCCGAGGCCTGAAAAGCCACAAGCACCGTGTTGCGCAGCACATTGCCAACCAGTATCAGCACACCGACCACCGGCAGGCGCAGCAGGAAGCTGCGGTTGTTGCGCCCCACCACCAGCGCCACCGCACAGGCCGTGAAATAACCCAGCCAGGCCATCTGCACGCCGGAGCAGGGGGCATCCACGATGATGAGTTGACCATCCACGACCAGGCTGCTGCCACTGCGCTCTACCGTGTGGGCCAGGGACAGCAACCAGCTACTGGCTTGCGCCGTGACCACCCGCAGCGGAAAGCCGGCATAGAACTGCAACGACGCCAGCAGTGGCAAGGACAGTACGGACAGGCCCAGTACTGGCGCAGTTGCGACCTGCGCGGGCAAGAAAGCCAGCAGCCCAGCTGCCAACGACAGCAAACCCACCAGCGCCACCAGCAGATCGGGCAATTGGGCGTGCAGGGTGGTGGTCAATACCGCACCGGCCAGCGCCACTACCTGCAGCCCCAACCGCGGAGCGGCCCGCAGGCGCAAGCGGTGTTGCCACAGCAATGCACCCAGAGCAGCCAAAGCCAGCACGCCCAGCGGGTCGTCCGATCCATCGACCATGCGCTGGCCCATCCACCACCAGGTGGGCCATAGCGCCACGGCCAGCAGGGCCAGCCAACGCCATTCCGCAGCCGTGTCGATGGCGATGCCAAAGCGCACAAAGGATGGCATGTGCAACAGGCGGGGCAAAGAGGAGTGGACGGTTTTCACTTCGGTTCTTTCGGTGTGGTTGGATGCAGTCCGTTCGGGCTTAGCTGGTGTAGTGGTGGGTGCGCAGTGCGGCGCGGCGGCGGCGGGTGGCCAGCATGGCCAGTACCGACAGCGTGACAAAGATGGCGCCCCAGGTGGCGGGCTCCGGCGTGCTGGGCACTTCGGCGCCCAGGGCCGTGTTCTCCACACCCTGGGGCAGCGGCAAGGGTTGGTTCACGCTGGCACTGTCTTGTGGCGCCAGGTTGCGCACCACCTGGTCCACCGCGAGGAAGCTGGTGTACTGCGTCAGCAGGCTGTACTTAAGGCCGAGGTCGGTGATGGTTCTACTAAGTGCGTCACCACCCACCAGCGACTCCTGGTCGCTCAGCGATGCAATGCGGTGGCGGGCCCACAGGTGGCGCAGGGCGGCCGAGTCCACGCCCGAGTTGGCGCTGATTTCCATGGTCTGCTGGATGGGGCCGTTGGGAGAGTTGCCTTCCAGGATCAGCTTGCCCTTGGCCTCACCGCGCCATTTGCCGAACACGATGACCGGGCGTTGCGCCAGCAGGTCGGGCAGGTTGCGTGGCTCCACGTCGTACACGTCCAGGCCTTCGACGCGCAGCTTCACATTGGTCAACACGGGGGATTCGATCATGGTCTTGAAGCGGGCCGCTTGTTCGGCAGCCTCGGAGGGTTTGGTGATGATGAAAGGTTCGCCCATGCCGGCACGGGCCAAGCCCTCCATCAGGTGGCGGTTGACGCTGGAGCCAATGCCAAACGAAAACACATTGGCCTTGGACAGGTTGTTGCGTACCAGGTCAAAGGCTTCGCGCTCCACGGTCACATAACCGTCGGTCACCACCACCACGGTGCGGGACACATCGGCGGCCTTGGGTTCGGCATAGACGCGTTTCAGGGCGGGGATCAGCTCGGTGCTGCCGCCACCGCCCATTTGATCAATGGTGCGCACGGCCTGGTCGATGTTGGCTTTGGTGGCGGGCACCGAGTGGTCGTTCAGGAAGCGGTTGCTGCCGGAGAACAACAACACGTTGAACGTGTCGCTGGGGCGCAGATTGCCGATCAGTTCACGCAGCAATGTCTTGGCGGTATTGAGCGGAAAGCCGTGCATCGAGCCGGAGATGTCCACGACAAAAATATAGTCACGCGGCGAGATGGCGCTGGCCGGCGGGGCCTTGGGTGGCTCCACCATGGCCAGGAAGAAGTTTTCGTCCTGGCCCTTGTAAAGCATCACACCGCTTTCGATCTTGTCACCGGCCAGGCGGTAGTCCAGGATGAAGTCGCGGTTGTTTTGGGGCTCCACATTCGGGTTCAGGCTGATGACGGTGGCACCACCCTGCTCGGTAGCGCTGCGCACGTCGTGTGAACTGGAGCGCACTTCCTTCAGGCCAATGGGTGTATTCAGCGTGACGTGGATGTCAAATGCGGTACCAGTGTGCTGGCCCTTGGGCATGGTGGGTTGTGCGACCCAGGTGGCATTGGCCTGGCTGCCCGGACCTTGAGCACTTGGGCTGTTGTAGCGTGGACCAACGACGGTGGGGAACACAAACTGGTAATTGCCATTGGTGGGCACCAGCAGTTCGGTGTAGCGCAGCTCCACCTTCACATCGTCGCCGGGCAGGATGTTGGCCACATTCATCTGGAAGACATTGGGCAGGTGTTGCTCCAGCAATGCGGCGGTCTTGCCAGCCTGTTTGGCGGCGTCGTATTCCACGCGGGCTTGCTGTTTCTCCTTGATCTTGGCGGTGATCAGGCGGTCGGCCAGGCGCACATTCATGCCATGCACTGCCGCGCGGGTGGAGCCCGGGAACACGTATTTGGCTTCGATGGCGCGCTGGCCTTCGTTCCTGTAGGTTTGCACGACCGTCACGTCGGCGATGACGCCGCTGACACGCACGTCCACCTGGGTGGACTTGAGCGGCAACTGGTCTACGCCGGGGTTGTCGCTTTTGACAAAGAAGTAGGGACTTTCGGTCTTGAGGCGGGGAGCGGCGTCACGGTCTTGTGCGTGGGCGGGGCTGCTGACCAGAATGACAAAGCAGGCGGCTGACAGTGCGGTGGTGGTCAGCCATAACCAGCGCGATAGGCGAGCGGGCGCTTGCGAAGGGGGTGGTGCGGTAAATGCCGGGGCTGTGATAGCCATGGTGCTTTCTCCAAACGGCGTGCGGTATTGCACGGTGGAGAGAGCATCCCGCGCCAGCGAGAAAACATTGCGAAGGCTTTAGCGCTCTGTGTGAAAACTGTGTGAAGTGCCGGTGAAAGCTGCGCCCATCAGCTTGCGCGTGTCTTGGCGCTGCGAGGCAGCCACAGCCTGGCAATGGCGCCGGTTGCACCTGCTGCTTCGCCGGCATCCGAGCGGTTGCCCAATGCGATTCGCCCCCGGTGCAGCGACGCGATTTCCTTCACAAAGCTCAAACCCAGGCCCGTGCTCTTCTTGCGCGAATGGGGGCGGGCCAACGAGTAAAACTTTTCAAACACCTTGTCTTCTGCATAACTGGGTATGCCTGCGCCCTGGTCGCACACGGTGATGCAGACCCAGCGGCCATCCAGGTGCAGACCCAGCTCCACCAGCCCGCCCTCGGGTGAAAAATCCAGCGCGTTGTCCAGCAGGTTGCTGACCGCGCGGCGCAGTAAAAAGGGGTCAGCCTCCACCATGGCGTCGGTGCCGGCCGATACCGTGATGCGAATGCGCCGTTGCGCCGCCACACCTTGTGAAGCGTGGACCAGTTCTTCCAACAAGGGGAGTAGTGCCAGCGGCTGCACGGTGTCCAGCACGCGGCGAGTTTCCAGCGCGGTCAGCTCCATCATGCGGTCCACCATCTCCTGGATGCGCTCGGTCTCGCGCTGGATGTTGCCGAGGAAGCGTTGGCGCTGCGCTTCTTCCATCGGCTCCTGCAACAGCTCGGCCGCACCGCGTATCGCGGACAGCGGACTTTTGACCTCGTGTGTCAGCGTTTGCACATAGTCGGCCACGTAGTTGCGCCCGGCCAGCGCGTCGCGCATCTCGTCGTACGCGGCGCGCAGCAGCTGCCAGGCACGCCGGATCAGGCGCCAGGGGTGAAAGCTCTGCTGCGCATTGACATAGCGCGCATAGTCGGCAATCAACCCAAAGGGGCGCACCAGCCACACCGACACGGTGACAGCCAGCACCAGCACGGCCACCACCGAGAGGATGCCGGCATACAGCGTGCGGCTGCGTGCAGCGGCCACAAACTGGCCAAAGGTCTGCACCGGTTTGCCGACAGTGACCACGCCTATGATCTCGCCGCTGCCAGCGCCCTGTGCATTGGTGTTCCAGTGCACGGGTGCTGCCATGTACATGACGGCAGAATTGGCGTCGCCGGGAATGTCCAGCGAGGTGCGGGCGCCGTATTCGCCTTTGAGTGTCATGCGTACATCACGCCACTGCGAAAAGTCCTTGCCCAGCGACTGGCCGGTGGAGTCAAACACCACGGTGCCATTGCGATCGGTGACATAGGTGCGCAGTTCCACACGGGTCTTGCGGATGTCAAAGATCTGTGCCTCGAACTGGCGGGCGTAGACGGCCTTGAACAGCGCCTCCAGCCGTGCCGTGTCCAGCGCGCCACCGCGTACGTCCTGCTCCACCAGCGCGGCCAGCACCTGGGAGGTTTCCACCAGCGACTCTTCGGCGGACTCTCGGTAGCGCGGGTCCAGGTCCGAGACCACGTGGTACAGCACGGCGGCCAGGCCCACCGCGTAGATGAAGAGAATGCCGAGAAAGATACGCGTGCGCTTGCTCAAGCTGGGCTTTCCGGCAGATCCTCGCTCAGCGCATAACCCGTGCCGCGCAGCGTGCGTATCGGTTCCAGCCCGGGTGCCACGGCCTTGAGCTTGGCGCGCAGGGTCTTGATGTGGGCGTCCACCGTCCGGTCAAAGCTGTCGTTGGCATCGCCCCAGACCTTTTGCAGCAACTCGTCGCGGGTGTACACGCGGCCCGGCTTTTGCACCAGCAGGCGCAACACACCGTATTCGTAGCGCGACAGCTCCAGCGCGCGGCCATAGAAGCGGATCTGGTGGCGCTCTTCATCCAGCAGCCACAAGGCGGGTGTTGGCGCGGAAGTGGTGGGCGTGGGACTTGCCGCGATTGCCACTGCGGGTGCGGTTGCTGCCACAGGCCGTGCACTGCGGCGCAGGATGGTGCGCACCCGTGCCACCAGCTCACGTGGCGAAAAGGGCTTGGCAATATAGTCGTCGGCGCCCAGCTCCAGACCCACCACACGGTCGATCTCGTCGCTGCGCGCGGTCAGGAACAGCATGGGCACCTGGTTGCCGCCGGGCAGGGCTTGCAGGCGGCGAAACAGTTCAAAGCCATTCATGTCGGGCAGGCCCACATCGAGCACTGCCAGCGCCGGCAACTCGGCGGCAAACTGGGCCAGGGCCTCTGCAGCGGTGCTGCACCACACGGGCGAAAAACCGTCGGTGGACAACACATATTGCAGCGTGTCGGCGATGCCGGATTCGTCTTCCACCAAAAGAATGCGCGGTTTGGGAGTCATAGGGTGGTTATGGTAACGGGCTGCAAGCAGAAACCGGCTTCAGGCCCGGGTTCATATGAGAAATTGGCCTCTAGCCCCCATGAAATATCAACAGTATGCTATATAAATAATAGCAACCAATGGATCTATGCCCTTGGATCCTTGTCAGCGCCGGGCATGGTCAACACCAGCCCGCCGGTGCCCCGCATGCGCAATTGTGCGTTCTGGTTGAAGGCCTGGCCGTCTATCACCGAAAGTTTCTTGGCGCTGCACCACAGGGTTTTGTCCTGGCGTGCCAGCGGGACCTCGTAATAGGCGGTGATGTGGCCCCGGCTGTAGCAAGACACGGCGCACGGCTCGTAGATCAGGTGGTCTTCACGCAGGCGGGCGGGATCAACCAGCCAGCGCACCAGGGTTTCTTCGAGATCGGTGCGCAGGGGCCCGTCGGGCAGCCGCAGCGCATTCAGAAAACATTCCACCGTGTGTGCGGTGCGCTGCAAGTCGCTGGGGTGCATGGTCAAACCGAAATCAACACGGCATTGGCAGACGCAGCGTGCACGTGCCCAATGATTCTGGTAGACAGATTGTCAAATCGGGTGGCCCTGTTTCTGATCAGCTTTTCCGTTGTGCGCACCCTGCGGGGAAACCGTTGGCGCTCCAGCACAAAAGCCATGCCATTGGTGCATTCCAGTCGCAGCTTGCCCAGTGTCGGCGACAGGGTCATGCGTTTGACATTGGCGTAGTAAACGATGGCATTGCCGCACAGAAGGTAACGCGGCCCCAGCAACAATTGGCGGGGCGTGGTCAGCCACGCAACCAGGGGAACCGCCAACAGCAAGGCCCCCACCACCACAGACTCCAATGCCATGACTACCGCGGCGAGCGCGAGGCTGGCGGCGGCAAACCCTATACGCTTGCGGCTGCGGATGATCGCATCGTCGTGCCGGTAGCGAAAGCGGGTAAACGCGGAAGGCTGGGTCACGGCAAGCCCTTGAGCGCCGTCGGAAGTGCCGTGTCAAACGCGGCCCGCACCGCTGCGTCCTCGCTGGCGCGGGCACCGGCATCCAGCGCGCGCAGGAATGCCTTGGCATTGTGCAAGCGGGCCAGACCTGCCTGGCTGTTGAACGCTTCATTCCACGACGCCAATGGAGTGGGAGACGCCAGTGCGCGGATGTAGCTGCTCCAGAAACTGGTGTCCAGCAAACCCCGGCGGGCCGCAAACAGCACCGGCCGAGCCAACCTGTCACCCTCACCGTAGATATAGAAGTGCTCCCCGGGTGGTGCGACCTGGCTCTGTACGGCACGTAATATCGTTTGCAACTGCGCCGCGTCGATGGCAGGGTTGAGCGCCAGCTGCAGCATCAGATCGGCGGCATGGGCCACCGCATGGCGCCAGCCTTCACCGGTCGCAAAACCCCGGTAGTCCTTCGCGCTGCTCAGGTACTCCGTGCCTGCTGCCAGCAGCGCTGCACGTTCTTCCGTGCTCAGAAAAGGCGCCAGGCGATCCGCCCGCGCCACCTCGGAGAGCACCAGTGCCGCGAAGGGTTTGGCAAAACCGTGGGCATCGCTGGCGGCTGCGCTGAGCTGTGCCAATTGCGACTGGTAGATGGCCCTTTGGCTGGCTGCTGTCAATTGTTTGCCGCGCAACAGGGCGCTCAGGCCCTCAAATGCCAGGCCATCGCGCAGTGCAGGGTCGGCATGGCCCAGGCAGGGCAGCAAGGCCAGCGCCAGGGCCTGCCGCTGCGCTTCATCCGCCAGTTTCCATTGGTCGGCCTTCAGACGCTGGAGTTCGGCCAAGGGCCATGCCGGCGGCGGGCATTGCGCGTGGGCCGCCGCACCACACCCCAGAACCAGTCCAACCGCACAGTGCAGCAGGCCTGTCGTCAGGCGTCGCATAAGTTTTACTCCGCCAGTGCCAGCGTGGCTGCGTCGATTTTTTCCAGCACCGCGGGCGTGAGCTTGTCCAGCACGGCCAGGGCCCCCAGGTTTTCCTGCAGTTGCGACATGCGCGATGCACCGGTGATCACGGTGCTGACGCGCGGGTTGTGCGCGGCCCAGGCTATGGCCAACTGGCCCATGGTGCAGCCCAGCTCAGCGGCTACGGCCTCCAGCTTGGTCACGGCGGCGTTTTTGGCGGCGTCCGTCAGGCCTTTGAGCAAAAAGTCCATACCCTTGACTGCACCACGGCTGCCCTCGGGCACACCGCTGCGGTATTTGCCGGTCAGCAGGCCACTGGCCAACGGGCTCCAGGTCGTCAGGCCCAGGCCAATGTCTTCGTACAACCGGGCGTATTCCACTTCCACCCGTTTGCGGTGGAACACGTTGTACTGGGGTTGCTCCACCACGGGCTTGTGCAGGTGGTGGCGCTCGGCAATCTCCCAAGCCGCGCGGATGTCGCTGGCCGACCATTCACTGGTGCCCCAGTACAGGGCCTTGCCCTGGGTGATCATGTCGCTCATGGCCCACACCGTTTCTTCAATCGGCGTGTGGGGGTCAGGGCGGTGGCAGTAGACCAGATCGATGAAGTCCAGACCCATGCGTTTGAGTGATCCGTCTATGGCCTGCATCAGGTACTTGCGGTTCAGCGTGTCCTTGCGGTTGATGGGTTGTTCATCCCGCGACAGGCCCCAGAAGAACTTGGTGGACACCACATAGTTGAGCCGCGGCCAGTTCAGCGCCTTGATGGCCTCACCCATCACCGTTTCGCTCTTGCCCAGGGCGTAGACCTCGGCGTTGTCAAAGAAGTTGACACCGGCGTCATAGGCGGCTGCCAGCATCTCCTTGGCGGCGGACACATCAACCTGGTTGTGGTACGTGACCCAGGATCCTAGCGACAGGGTACTGACTTGCAGGCCACTGCGGCCCAGACGGCGGTATTGCATAGATGCACCTCGTGTAAACGGATTGGACAAATTCAGGTGATGATTGTGTCAGCAATCCCTGAAGTCCCTACACCGTGGGTGCCTATGTGCGACGCCCTAAATCTGCACCCGTGTGCCAAGCTCGACGACACAATTATTGGGTAGCCTGAAAAAATCTGCCACGCTACCGGAGTTGCGTGACATCAGCGCAAAGAATGTCTCGCGCCAGTGGGCCATACCCGTACCCCGGGTCGGGACCACGATGTCGCGGCTCAGAAAATAGGACGTCTCGAACAGGTTAATCGGCAGGCCCTGCGCCTGGCACAGCTCCAGTGCTTTGGGAATGTCCGGCGTATTCTTGAAGCCGTAGTTCACCTGCACACGCCAGAAGCCTGGCACCAGGGCTTCGACCTTGACGCGTTCGTCAAACGCAATCCAGGGCACATCGTGGAACACAACCGTGAGAATCAGGTTGCGCGTGTGCAGTATCTGGTTGTGTTTCAGGTTGTGCATCAGGGCCTGTGGCACCGTGCCAGGGTTGGCAACGGCATACACCGCAGTGCGTGAGGCGCGGTGGGTGGTGTCGGCAGTCAAGGCGGTGATAAAAGGCAATAGCTCGGGGTCATTCTGCCGGATGTTCTCCATCAGCAACGCGCGTCCGCGCCGCCACGTGGCCATCACAATGAAGATCACCATGCCCATTACCAGCGGGAACCAGCCGCCCTGGAAGATCTTGATCGAACAGGCGGCCACCAACAGCGCGTCCAGCGCCAGAAAGAAACCGGTTGCCGCCAGGGCCACCGGCAGCGGGTAGTTCCAGCCGTTGCGCACCACGAAGAAGGTCAGCGTGGTGGTGATCAGCATGGTGACGGTTACCGCAATACCGTAGGCTGCAGCCATGGCCGATGAACTGCCAAAACCCACGATCGCCAACAAGACCGAGACCATCAGCAACCAGTTCACGCCGGGCATGTAGATCTGCCCGGCCTCCTTCGAGCTGGTGTAGTTCACCTGCAAGCGCGGCAGCAGGCCCAGCTGCACCGCCTGTTTGGTCATGGAGTAGGCGCCGGATATCACAGCCTGTGAAGCGATCACGGTGGCAATGGTGGCCAGCACCACGGCGGGGATCAACCACATGGACGGGAACATGTGAAAAAAGGGATGTTCCAGCGCCGTGGGGTCCCGCATCAGCAAGGCCCCTTGTCCCATGTAGTTGAGGGCCAGCGCGGGCAAGACCAGGCCGGTCCAGGCCAACCGGATCGGGCGTTTGCCAAAATGTCCCATGTCGGCATACAGCGCCTCCGCACCGGTAAATGCCAGCACGATGGCCCCCACGGCAATAAACACCTGCCAGCCGCGGTCGTACAAAAACGCCAGGCCGTTGAAGGGGTTGAGCGCAGCCAGTATGGCCGGCTGCTGTGTAATGTGCACCGCACCTACCAGTGCCAGCACCGCGAACCAGACGACGATGACTGGCCCGAACAGCTTGCCCACCACCCCGGTGCCAAAACGTTGCACTGCAAACAAGCCCACAATCACCGCCATGCAGATCGGCAACACATAGGGGTTGAAGGCAGGGGTTGCCACCTCCAGGCCCTCTACCGCGCTGAGCACCGATATGGCCGGGGTGATGACGCTATCGCCATAAAACATCGCCGCGCCAAACACCCCGATCAGCAGCAGGATGGTCCGCTTGCCGGGCGTGTGGCCCGATGTTTTGACCGCCAGCGCAGTCAGCGCCATGATGCCACCTTCGCCCCGGTTGTCCGCGCGCAGTATCAGCACCACGTACTTCAGCGTGACCACCAGCATCAGCCCCCAGAAGATGACCGACACCGCGCCGATCAGATGCGCCGCGTCCAGCGGTATGCCGGTGGCCGGGCTGAATATTTCTTTCATGGTGTACAGCGGGCTGGTGCCGATGTCGCCATAGACGACGCCCAGTGCACCCAGTGTGAGTGCCGCCAGGCTTTCTTTTTGTGTGGTTGTGGCCATTGCAGAGAGTTTGGTTGAGGGACCTGCACTGTCTGCCAGCGGGCATCAGGAACGCATAAGTACGCGCTACTCCACTGCCAGGCGGTAGCCCACTCCCGTTTCGGTCAACAAGTGCCGCGGCTCGGCCGGGTCGCGCTCGATCTTGGCGCGCAGTTGGCCCATGTACAGGCGCAGGTAGTGTGTGTGCTCGGTGAACTCAGGCCCCCACACATCGGCCAGCAGTTGCCGGTGTGTAACCACGCGACCGGCGCTGCGTACCAGCCGCGCCAGCAGTTTGAACTCGGTGGGGGTCAGGTGCAGGGGTTCGCCGGTTTTTTGGACCTGGTGCAGGGTCAGGTCCACGCGCAGGTCTTCCAGCACATGCAAGGTGATCGCAGCTGCCAGTGCCGTGCCCCGGTGGCGCAGGGCCACCCGCATACGTGCCAGTAGCTCCGCCACGCTAAAGGGTTTGGTCAGATAGTCGTCGGCGCCGGCATCGAGCAGCGCGATTTTTTGTGCCTCCTGGTGGCGGGCTGACACGATCAGGATGGGGGTGGTGCTGTGCCTGCGCACCTGCTGCACCAGCTCCACGCCGTCGCCGTCGGGCAGGCCCAGGTCCAGCACGATGAGATCCGGCGGTGCGTGTAACAGCAGTGCCTTGGCCTCGTGTAGCGTGACCGCCGTGTGCACCTCAAAACCTTCTACGGACAAGGACGACTGGATCAGCGCCCGGATTTCGCGGTCATCTTCCACCACCAGGACACGCAGGCTCATACCGCCTCCACCTGGGGCTGATGGTCGTCCACCGGCAGTGACAGCGTGAAACGGCTGCCACCACCACTGCGCGTGTACACCGCCAGTGTGCCGCCATGGGCGTGGGCGATGGCCTGGCACACGGCAAGCCCCAAGCCGGCGCCGTGTTGGCCCGCATGGTCGTTGCGCGAATAGGGTTCAAAAATCGCCAAACGCTTCTCGTCGGGTATGCCAGGTCCACGGTCTTTGACGGATACCTGCAAGCACTTGTCCGTCCGGCTGACCACCAGCGCAATGGCGCCATCGCTGTACTGCAGTGCGTTGTCCAGCAGATTGCCCACCAGCCGTGCGATCAACACCGGATCTGCCTTGATCAATGGCAGGTCCTCTGGGACGCGGGACTGGATGCGCCGGGTGGGATCGCGCTGGCGCAGGCGTGCCAATACTGCGCCCACGATTTCTTCCATGGACTCCCAGTCCAGCCGGATGTCCTGTGTCGTGCTGGACAGGCGCACCAGCTGCAGGGTGTTCTCCGTCACCGATGACAGGTACAGGGCCTCGCTCGCGAGGCTGTTCAGCAGGCGGTCTTGCTCTGCCGTGCTGAGCTTTTCGCGTTGTGTTTGCAGGGCCGACGCGGCGCCCACGATGGCCGCCAGCGGTGTGCGAAAGTCGTGCGAAATGGCTGCTAGGAACGTGCTTTGCACCTGCTGCCGCTGCGTCTCTGTCTGGGCTTGTTGCACGGACGCTGACAAGCGCTGGCGCCACAACGCCTGGGCTAGCAGAGCACACAGTGCCTGTGCGTGCTCCCGTCCGCCATGGTCTGCGGCATCCGCAGGTTGAACACATGCCGCTCCCAGACGCTGCTTGGCTGCGACCAGCGGCACATACCAGGCGTTTAAACCGGGCCAGCGGCCGGTGCCCGGCCCCAGCACCGCGGCCTCGCGCAAGCAACAGTGCAGGCCATCCACCTGGGATTGGTGCAAGCTGTCATGCAATGCCAGGTCGCCATGGGCATCACACAGAACCAGCGTGCATGGGCCGGTAAACGCGCGGTCCAGCGCGGCCTGGCCCAATGCGCATGTGTTTGCCGCTGTGGGGGCATTGGACAACGCAGATGCCAACTCTTGCAGTTGGTGGGATCGGTGTGCATGGAGTCGGGCCGCCTCGGTTTCGCGGCGCAAGCCGGCCACCAGGTGGCTGATGACCAGGGCCAGCAGCAACATGGTGAACAGGCTGATCAGGTGCTCACGGCTTTCGACCGCAAAGGCCCAGCGCGGGGGTACAAAGAAAAAATTCAAGGCCGTAACGCCACCCACCGCGGCCGCTACCGACTCTTTCCAGCGCAGTGTGTAGGCGGCCAGCACAACGGCCAGTACGTAGACCATGGCCTGGCTGGTGAGTGATACATAGGGGTCTATCCAAAATCCTGTTGCGGTGGCTGCGCCCAGCAGCAGGGCCACCACCATCCAGCGCGGGATGGGTTTGGATGTGGGGCTGGGGGTGGTGGCAGAGGCAACTTCCATAGTGCGGCCAGCGTAACACCGGGCGCATCAGGATTGCATTAGGACCGCTAAACTTCCCGCCCATACCCAAGAAGCAGGCCACCATGTTTTCCACCGTGCCCCCAGACCTCACCGCCATCCAGGCCTTGGTGTACCAGCCGCTGGGCCTGGCCTGTTCGGCGCCCCAGGCGGAGGCCGAGAGTTCAGACTACGGCGCCTTCAGCTTTGTGCTGGATGGCGCCCGTAGCCGCTTTCGTGTTGCCAAAACCACGCCCACCAAGGTCGGCCAGTTCGTGACACTGTGGAAGCGCCAGGGCAAAGGCCCCATTGAGCCCTTTGACCAGTCCGATGCGGTGGACCGTTTTGTGGTCAGCACCCGCACACCCGATCACTTTGGCCACTTTGTCTTTCCCAAACACGTCTTGTGTGCGCGGGGTGTCGTGTCGGTTGCCGGTGTGGGTGGCAAGCGGGCCATGCGGGTCTACCCGCCATGGGACGACACCACCAGCCGCCAGGCTGCTGCCACGCAGCGTTGGCAGGCAGACTATTTTCTGGACCTGACACCGGGCCGCGCCGTGGACGCCACGCGTGCCCGGCAACTTTATTTTCAAACCCGCGAATCCGTTTGCATGTTGGGAGCCTCTTAGCTACTGGGAATGTTCCCGTATTGCTTGAATAAGGTCTCACCATGTCTGCTTTTTATGTCAAAAACGTCCCGGGTTGGGAGCGCGTATTGCGCATCGTGGCCGGCTCTGTTGTCGCCGCCTTTGCTCTGTACAGCTTTGCGGGGCCCATGGGTTGGCTGCTGGCCGCCAGCGCAGCGGGCATTGCCATCAGTGGGCTGGTCGGCTTCTGCCCCATGTGCGCCATGGTCGGACGCCGCCTGGACAAGAAGGCCTGACCGCCATGGCCCTGGACGCGCAGCAAAGCCTGGTCTTGCAATCGGCCCACGCCGGCGACTTGGGTGCGCTGGACACGCTGCTGCGCCTGTGCCGCCCCGATGTGCGCCGCTACGCCCAGCGCCACTGCCTGATCAGCGATGTAGACGACGCGGTGCAGGAGGCGCTGATGGTGCTGGCGCGCAAGCTGCAGTCGGTGCGCACGCTGGCAGCCTTCTCGGGCTGGCTGTTCCAGGTGGTCAAGCGTGAATGCCGGCGCCTGGGCCGCCAAGCATTTCAGTATGACCCCTATGACGAAGCTGCGGTGGAGCAATGGGTGGCCCGGCACTCTACCGATGAGCTGCGCGTGGACCTGGCGGGGGCCCTGCAGTCCCTGCCGCCGCAGTACCTGGAAGTCATTCTGCTGCGCGACTTTGAGGAACTGTCGATTGCGGAAATCGCCACCCAGCTGCAGCTCACCAACGCGGCTGTCAAAAGCCGTCTGCACCGGGCCCGTACGCTGACGCGGGAGTACCTGTTGGCCTGAACCGCAGAACTGGTTTCATCAGGGTTACCACGCGTTACAACTCACACACTTTGACGCGTCTTGCACCGGACTGGCCCCCACACAATGGGCCACCCGCAACAGCCGTCCTTTGGAGTCCACCCATGCAAGACCTGAGTCAACAAGCCATCAAAGCCGCAGCCGCCAT
Organism: Pseudomonadota bacterium; assembly: GCA_040387325.1. Taxonomy (GTDB): domain Bacteria; phylum Pseudomonadota; class Gammaproteobacteria; order Burkholderiales; family Burkholderiaceae_C; genus Allorhodoferax. Next base: position 90,824 of record JAZKDY010000076.1, read on the forward strand.
CAAGGTACTTGAAGCCCTGTATGCCAAGTTTGTGCAGAGCGCCAAGGCACCATCGCCGAACTGGAAACCGGAGTTGGGCAACCTCGCAGCGGCGCCATCTGGCATCACCTGTTACGGCTTGGGCTGCAAGATAACCGCCGCACCGCGCCCGGTGGCCTTGCATGGTCGTATCCAGGCGCTGGAGTTTGATTTCGTGCACGCCTGGGAGGGCGGCGACAATCCATTGCTGCGTGTTTATTTGCAGCCCACGGGATGGTTTACGCGTGATCTGGTGGGCCAGGACCAGTTCCATGCCCACGACGACCCAGCCATCAAGGATGCGCTGGTGCTGGAGCTGTGCACGGCGCTGTTGGCATCTCCTGCCTTTGCGCCCAAGCCGGGTACGCCGGTGGTGGACACCACACGGGTCGTCAGCCTGGGGGCATCGTACCGTGGGCGGGTGCAGGCGGTGGGCTGAGGGGCTTGAGCCTTTTTGGCCTACAGCTCCCGTAAAACCTATCAGTAGCGCTATAAAGTTAGGAGCATATTCCTGCGGCGTGGCAAATCGTTATGCCGGTCTGTAGCAATGCCTAGAATCGTTTGAAGCCATTGCGGGTAGCCCAGTTCGGGACACGCCGTTGGGTTTCAATCGAAAGAAAGGCATAGACATGACGCGCGTCCGAGTTGAGAGCTTCACCATTTCGCTTGACGGATACGCAGCGGGGCCGAACCAGGACCTCAGCAATCCGCTCGGCGTGGGCGGGACTGATTTGCACCAGTGGCTGTTCCCCACTCGCACGGTCCAACGGACCCTGTTTGGCGCCGACGGTGGCACTACGGGCGTTGATGACGACTTCGCTGCGCGGGGCTTCAACCATGTGGGCGCCTGGATTCTCGGTAGAAACATGTTCAGCCCCGACCGTGGGCCCTGGCCCGACAACAACTGGAAAGGCTGGTGGGGCGACAACCCGCCCTACCATGTGCCCACGTTTATCTTGACGCACCACGCGCGCGAGCCCATCGAGATGGAGGGCGGAACCACATTCCACTTCATCACCGGCGGTATCCACGAGGCGCTGGACCGCGCGCGTATGGCAGCCAACGGCAAGGATGTACGCATTGGCGGCGGAGCCAACACGATCCAGCAATACCTGCGTGCAGGCCTCATCGATGAGATGCACTTCGCCATCTCGCCGGTTCTGCTGGGCGGGGGCGAGCGGCTGTTCGAGGGGATTGATACGCGGGCTCTGGGGTATGAATGTGTGCAGTTCGTTGCGTCGGAGAAAGCCACGCATGTTGTGCTGCGGCGCCAAGGGCAGGGTATCAAGACGATTTAGGCCTCTAGCCCCCGCAAAATAACACTATTGCGCTATTGATTTAGGAGTGACGTGGGGTGGCAAAGGCGCTTCGCGCGCCTGTGCCAACAGCCAGGCGCAAAACAGGTCCAGCTTCTGGCTGCGCTGCGCGCGCCGTTTGGCTACATAGCGGTAGCCACTGTCGCAAAAGCCCAGCGGCGCCACCAGGCGGCCTGCCTCTACATCGTCGGCCACCAGGTGCCAGGGCGCCACACACACACCCAGGCCCGCCACTGCGGCCTGCAGCGTGAAGTAGTAATGCTCGTACACCGTGCCAGTGGCCGGTGGCGCCGCGCAGCCCTGGGCGGTGGCCCACATGGCCCAGGCGTTGAGCCGGGTTTTGGATTGCAGCAGGGTGTGTCGGGCCAGATCGACTGGAGCGTGAAGCGGCAGACGCGATGCAAGCGCGGGTGCCAGCACCGGGCCCAGGCGTTCGGGGAACAGTGCCAGGGAGTTGTCGGCGGCATCCCGCACGGGTTCTTGCGTGCCGTCCTCCACCGTGATGCTCAGGTCGCAGCGTGCGCGCTCCAGGTCATCCAGCGGCCCGCTGGTGAGCAGGCGCACCTCGATGTCGGGGTAACGCGCGTTGAAGTCAAACAGCCGGGGTATCAGCCACTTGACGGTGAAGGTGCTGTAGCAGGCCACATCCAGCGTGCCGGTGGTGCTGTCGCTAACAGCGCGCACGGCGGCCTCCATGGTGTCCAGCGCGCTGGACAGGGCGGGCAGCAGCGTCTGGCCGGCCTGGGTGAGTTGGGGGTTGTTTTTGCTGCCCTCAAACAGGCGCTGGCCCAGGCTGTCTTCCAGCAACTGCACCTGGCGGCTGATGGCGCCAGGGGTGACGGACAACTCGTCGGCCGCCGCCGTCATGCGGCCCAGGCGGGCGGCGGCCTCAAAGGCGCGCAGGGCGTTCAGGGGCGGCAGGCGGCGTTTCATAATTTGAGTTTAAGTCACATAGGGTCTGCAGAATTTTCGCTTTCCTTGATAGATAGCCTTGAGCAGAATTCGGAATTCCCTTTGCTTGACTTGAGAATTCATCACATGCCATTCATCCGCACCAACCTCCCCCAAGACACCAGCCCGGCCCAGCAACAGGGCATTGTGGAGGGCATTCACCAGGCCCTGATCGACAGCATTGGCATGCCGGCCGACGAGCTGTTCAATATGGTGGCGCCGTATGCGCCGGGTCAGTTCTGGTTCAGCCGCACGTTTAACGGTGGCGCCCGTTCAGACCGCGTGGTTGTGGTCGAGATCACCATGCGCCGCGGCCGCAGCGACGCGATGAAGCGTGCGCTGTACGCGGCCATTGCCAAGAACTTGCAGGATCGCGCGGCCGTGGCGCCGCAAGACGTATTCATCTTCACACACGAGAACGACTACTCCGACTGGTCGGTCGGCGAGGGCCTGTTTGCGATGAACCTGGTGCAGCAGTCGGGGTTAGCGCACTAGGGCCGCCGCCTGCGCCCACTGCCGCGCCATGGCGGGGGTGTTGTAGCAGGTGGTGGCGTGTTGTGTGCTGCACACCGCACGCTCCATCAGCTGGATGTCGGCCTCGTGCTGGCGGGCCACGTGCGGGTCTTCAAAAAAGATGACCTTGTCGCAGCGCTTGTCCAGCACCAGCTCGGCAATTTGCGCGTCGCCACCCAGCGGGCCGCTCTGGTAACAGGTCACCCAGGCTTGGTCCGCGGGCCAGCCGCGCGACCAGGCCATGGCATTCAGGCGGCTGCCGGTAGTGCCCGTGGCCACGCGGCCGGCAAAACGCGACAAGGTGTCGAAATG
>JAZKDY010000076.1:93943-115271 GCA_040387325.1 Pseudomonadota bacterium
GTCGAAATGTTCGGCGGCAAAGGCCTCCATGGTGTTTTTCAGCGCATCGTGGGCAATCAGCGCGGCTACCTGGTTCTCCAGTGCAAACAGGGTCGCGACGCCGGGCACGCTGGGCGTGGCCAGCCCGGCATTGGCCAGTTCCACCGCGACCCACTCCATGGCACCGGCCATGGTGGACACAAAGGGTTTGCCATGGATCACGCACTGGCGTTTGAGCGCCAGTGCTTCGGGGTAAATCGAGGTGGGGTCCACCGGGTCGATCAAAAAGAACACACCCTTCAGCGCGTCCTGCGGCTGCAGGCCACCGGCCATGCGCGACACCAGGCGCATCAGCCCGCCGTCACGCCCGTGTCCCACGGCGGTGAGCCGGTCGATCAGCAGCTTGTTGTGGTTCAACGCGTCATAGGCACCGCCAGTGGCGTGTAGTCTCAGGCCCAGGGCCTGCAAGCCGGGCTCGCAGGCTTGGGCCCAGCGCAGCAGGCTGCTGTTAGCCCCGTGTCGGTGCAAACGGTGGGCGGCAAGTCCAAAATTCATAAGGTTGGGCAATCGGCAAGATGGGGAGTCAATGGGTCAGCCAGGCGTTGGCCAGTTCTTCGTGTGCGGTGCACTGCCGCGCCAGCGCAGGTCACCCACCACGGCCAGGCCGATGATATGTTGTTTGATGGAGTGGTCCACATCAATATCGTCCCAGCTGACCAGGGCCTGCATGCTTTTGCACCAGCCGCACCACGGTATTCCAGACCCGTGTGGTGGCTGGCAGTGCAAAGTGTTTTTCCAGGAACGCGTTGGGGCTGCCCGGGGTGTTGCCTATTTTGCGGCTGATGCACAGGGCTTCAGTGGCCGTAATGCGCAGCACCTCAACATCAGCGCGCAGGGATCCAAACGGCAACCTCGGCAGATCGGCCACACGTGGATCCAGAAAGCTGACACAACAGGCATAGACCGACGCGGGGTCAACCGCCGCAAAGGGTTGCTGCGCAACCAGTTCGCACAGGGAGTCCATAGGGCGCATAAAACCAGGCTCTACCAGGCCACACACGGCGTGCAGGCGCTTTGCTGCGTTGGTTAACAATGTCTTTGGGTTGGCACGCGGCTTGGTTGTGAACACCAAGGTGCCATTCGTCAAAAACGATTGGGCCGTGATCGCGCCGGCGTCCAGAAAAGCCTGCTCGAACTGCGCCTTGGTCGGCGCCAGAGGGCGCCCCAGGTTGAGGTTGCGAAAGAAGACGGCGTATTGCATCGCAGTTGCGCTTGTTGTTCCCGTGTGCAGGCGCCTATCGGTCCTGTGAGGGCTGGACAAAAAACACCATACCGAAGGCACCCCAGGACACCGTTTTGCCGTTCACCGTGGTGTAAGACGCCACACCCAGCGGGTGGTAGGTCGACGCAAATGCAGCCAGTGCACCAATGCCCAGCGCGCCGGCAAGGGGGCTGCGCTCAGCGATGGCTGCCTTGATCTTGGCGCGGTGCTGTTCCGCAGACGGGTTGAGCACAAAAGCCAGGGCGACGATGGCGCCGGCGACCAGGGCGGAGACGAGGGATTTTTTGGACATGTGTGGCATCCTAACTGTCAAACACCGTGTCCAGGTTCTCAAAACCCTTGACCTCGATGGGGTTGCCCGACGGATCCAGAAAAAACATCGTGGCCTGTTCACCCGGTTGGCCGGCAAACCGGATGCCGGGTGGCATGACAAACGCGATCTGGTGCGCGCTGAGCTTGTCGGCCAGTGCCTGCCATTCGGCCATTTGCAGGATGACGCCCAGGTGCGGCATGGGCACCATGTGTGCACCCACCTTGCCGGTGTTGCTGGTGGCAAAGGGCGTGCCCAGGTGCAGCGAGATCTGGTGGCCAAAAAAATCGAAATCGACCCAGGTGTCGGTGCTGCGCCCCTCGCGGCAGCCCAGCAGCGTGCCATAGAAGTGGCGTGATACGTCCAGATCGCGTACATGGAAGGCCAGGTGGAAGATGGATGGCATGGAAGTCCCTTTGAAGTCGTGCAGGCGTGGCGATTGTGATTGTGTACTGCAACTCCGCAAGATTTGTCATGCCGTTGTTTCTAGACTGCTTGTCATGTTTAACCCTTCAGAAAACTACACCATGACAAGCCCCCAGTTTCCCCAACATGCCGAAACCCTGGCAGACGCCATCACCGTGGTGGGCATTGAGCTGCGCACCGACAACACCGTGGCCGCGCAGACGATTCCACCGCACTGGCAACGCTTTGGACAGGAGAACGTTCTGGCTGCCATTACCGGAAAACGCGGTGAAGACGTGTTTGCCGTGTACACCCACTTCGAACACGCGGGCGGCAACAACACCGGCCTGTATTCGCTGGTCATCGGTGCGGCCGTGGCGGCGGATGCGCCGGTGCCCGCGGGCATGGTGCGTGTGGTGGTGCCGGCATCACTACGCGCCGTGTTTGGCGTGGAGAAGGGGCGTTTTGACCTGGTGGGCGCGGCGTGGCAAACCATCTGGCAGCGCGGCGATCTGGCCAAGACTTTCATTGCAGAATACGAGCAATACCACGCCAACGGCGACATCACCGTCTCGATTGGTCTCAGTGTCGCAAACCCCAACGCATGAATGAACAAAAGCCATAGCTGGACCGATTACCAGGAGCGCCTGAGCCGCGTCACCGCCTACATCCATGACCACCTGGCCGAGGAGCTGGATCTGAACAAGCTGGCGGAGGTGGCGCACCTGTCGCCCTTCCACTGGCACCGCGTCTACCAGGCGCTGTATGGTGAAAGCATTGCCAATACCGTGCGGCGCCTGCGTCTCACCAGGGGCACGGGTTACCTGGCCAATACCACGTTGCCAGTCGAACAGGTGGCACGTAAATGCGGTTACCCCAATGCCCAGTCTTTCACCCGTGCCTTTACGGCGGTGTACGGCATGAGCCCCACGCGGTACCGCGCCGAGGGTGATCATGTGGCGTTTCGCCAGGCGCTGGCACAGGGGGATGCCAGTCCGGCGGCCTACGCGGTAGAGGTGTACTGGGTGCCGCCCGTGCAATTGGCCGGCATTGCGCACCGCGGCCCGTATATGCAAATTGGCAAGGCCTTTGAGGTGGCCTACACCCGCATGGCCGCCCAAGGCCTGGCGCGGCCCGACATGCGCTGGATGGCCGTGTATTTTGATGACCCGTTTGCGGTGCCGGAATCGCAGTTGCACTCCCGCGCGGGGTTGAGCCTGCCGCCTGAAGCCGTGCCCCAGCCGCCGCTGGAGCCCTTCGCACTGGGTGGTGCTTGGTGTGCCGTGCTGCGCCACCAAGGCCCTTATGCGACGATGCGCGCGGCCTACCAGTGGTTGTATGGCCATTGGCTGGTGCAATCGGGGTATGAGGCGGCGGACAGCCCGGTGTTTGAAGACTATTTGAACAACCCGCGTGACACGCCACCGGACCAATTGTTGTCCGACATCTACCTGCCGCTGGTGGACGGCGGGCGGCCGGTCACCTGAGCCTCGGGTGCGGTTGCCGGTGCCCAGGTGGAGGGCAGGCAAAACGTGCCGTCTACTGTTTCGACAAACGAACGCTCCTCGCGCAGGATGAAACGTTTGGCCTGCGCGAGTTCAAAGTTGGCGCGTCCTTCGGTATCGGTGCGCAGCCGGGCGCGGTAGGCCTCGTAGGCGGCCAGGCTGTCAAACGTGATCAGGCCCCAGGCCACGTCGTTGGTGCCCTCATGCGGCAGAAAGTAGCCCAGCAAATGGCCACCACAACGCGGAATGATGCGGCCCCAGTTTTGCGCATATTCCTTGAAAGCTTCGCGTTGGAACGGATCGATCTGGTAACGGATAAAACAGGTGATGGTGGTCATACAGACTCCTGGGTGTTGGTGGACATAACTTCTTGCAAAAATGCGTTGGTGTGGTGGTACAGCAGGCCACGCTGGATTTCCAGTTGCATCAAGTGGGTGGCGCGTTCAATCTTGCAGTCCGCCTTATGGGTGCTGCCCAGTGCGTCCAGCAGGGTTGCGGAATCCGTATCCGTGCACAGCGAACCCCACTCGCCGCGCACTAACAGCGTGGGGGCCTCCACGCAGGCGGGGTCATACAACCAGTCGCCAGACCACCAGGCTTGCACATCGGCGCCAAACGTGGATCCGTGCACGTACAGCACGTCGGTGCTTTCATCCGCTTGATGTGGTGGGTGCTGGACTTGCAAGGCCAAGGTCGGCTGGCCTGGTGCCGTCAGCGGGATGCGGGGTCTGGTGGGGAAGGGGCTTTGCACAATGTGTTCCGGGTGTGTTGGTGTGGGTCAAATAGTAGGTAATCACACCCTCACAATGCTTCGTCACAGAACGAACCATCACAGCACCAGCCTGGTCTACCATGCAGGCATGATGACGATGAAAGACGGCCCCCATATCGCCCGCATTGCCGCGCTGATTGGCGACCACGCCCGTGCCGAGGTGCTGACGGCGCTGCTGGCCGACCGTGCGCTGACTGCTACCGAGCTGGCCGGCATAGCCGGCGTCAGCAAGGCCACCATCAGCGCCCACCTGGCCAAGCTGCTCGATGCGAATTTGATTGCGGTAGAGCCCCAAGGCCGGCACCGCTACTTCCGCTTGGCCAACCACGATGTGGCACACTTGCTGGAGAGCCTGATGGGCGTGGCTTTTCGCAGTGGCGCGGTGCGACTGCGCGGCAGCCCGCGTGAGCCGGCGCTGCGCAAGGCCCGCGTGTGTTACGACCACCTGGCCGGTGAACTGGGTGTGCTGGCCTTTGATGGGTTGCAAAGCCAAGGCGCGTTTGCCGATGCGCCGCAGCAGCGCGAACTGGAATTGACCGAGGCCGGGCAGACCTGGTTCAGGACCTTGGGCGTGGATGCGGCTGCGCTGTCTGCACAACGCCGCTGTTTTTGCCGCCCCTGTCTGGACTGGGGCGAACGCCGCCACCATCTGGCCGGCGCCCTGGGTGCAGCCCTGCTGGGCCGTGTGTTCGAGCTGGGCTGGGCACGCCGTGCCAAGGATTCACGTGTGGTGCAGTTCAGCGAGCCCGGCGAATACGCGTTTCGCCAGCTGTTTCACAACGTGACGACTACAAGCCCCACGCAAGCTGCCAGCCGAAAAATGCGACCAGGCCCAGCATGATGGTCAGCAGCTGGTGGCGTGTGGCGATGCACACTGCGATGGCAAACAGCGCCGCCACCAACTGGGGGTTGCGCCAGGTGAGTTCAAGACCCTGACCGTGCGGCGCCAGCACCATGGGCACGATGATGGCGGTCAGCACGGTCACCGGTACAAAGCCCAGAGCCTGTTTGGCGGTGGGAGAGAACGCAATGCGGTCGCCCAGAATAAAGACCAGTGCCTTGATGCCGAAAGTGAGCACGGCCATACCCAGAATGGTCAGCGTGGCGCCCATCATGCTGCGCTCCCGTCTGCGAGGGGCCGCGTCCGCAACCGGGTTACCAGCAAACCCACGCCCACGCCAGCCGCAACCGCTGCCATCAAGCCCAGCTTGTATGGCAGGTCCTTGAGCAGATAGGCCACACTGCCCGCCGCCAAGGCCGCGGCAAAGTGCGGTATGCGCACCAGCTGCGGCACGATGATGGCGATAAAGGTCACGACCATTGCAAAGTCCAGGCCCAGTGTCTGCAACTGTGGAAACGCGGCGCCAAATACCAGGCCCACCAGCGTCCAGCACTGCCAATTGGCATACATGGACAGGCCCGAGCCCAGAAAATACCAGTGGCCCAGCGTGGTGCCCGGGTGCTGGCGGTAGTAGCTGTCCACCACCGCATAGGTCTCGTCGGTCAGCAAAAAACCCAGCGCCCAGCGCCAGCGCGCCGGCAGGTGCTGCACGTGGGGCAGCAGCGCAGCGGCATACAACATATGGCGCAGGTTGACGATGACGGTGGCCAGCCAGATGACCAGTGTGCTGGCCAGAGCGGCCATCAGCCCGACCGCAATGAACTGGCTGGAGCCGGCAAACACGCTGAGGGACATCAGCTGTCCCTGCCAGGGTGCGAGCTGGGCGGTGCCCACCAGCGCGCCAAAGATCATGCCAAAGGGCGCGGCGCCTACCAGCATGGGCACACTGTCGCGGGCGCCGGCCCAGAAGAGGCCCCGGGGTGAGGGCTCAGTCATGGCAATACGCACCCCGCCTAGGTACGCGCAGGAATGACCAGCCCGCGCACCACCGCAGGCCTGGCCACAAAGGCTGCCAGCACACGGCTGACCTGCGGGAAGTTGTCAAAACCCACCAGTTCGCCGGCTCCGTAAAACCCGATCAGGTTGCGCACCCAGGGGAATACGGCAATGTCGGCGATCGTATAGTCGTCACCCATGATCCATTGGCGACCTGTCAGGCGCTGCTCCAGTACGCCCAACAAGCGTTTGGTCTCATCGATGTAACGGTCGCGTGGACGTTTGTCCTCATACGCCTTGCCGGCAAACTTGTGGAAGAACCCGACCTGGCCAAACATGGGGCCGACGCCGCCCATCTGCCACATCAGCCACTGGATGGTCTCGTAGCGGCGGGCCGGATCGGTGGGCAGGCACTGGCCGGTTTTCTCGGCCAGGTAAATCAGGATGGCGCCAGACTCGAACAGTGCCAATGGCTGGCCGCCAGGGCCATTGGGGTCAATGATGGCGGGAATTTTGTTGTTGGGGTTCAGTGCCAGAAACTCGGGTGACATCTGGTCGTTGGTTTCAAAGCTGACCAGGTGCGGCTCGTACGGCAGGCCGGTTTCTTCCAGCAGGATGGACACCTTGACACCATTGGGCGTGGGTAACGAGTACAGCTGCAGGCGTTCGGGGTGTTGGGCGGGCCATTTGGCCTGGATGGGGTGGCTGGCGAGGCGGGACATAGAGCTCCTGGGGTGGCGGGGTTGGACGGAGAGATTCTGTCCGCAAGGCAAAAGTCCTGTGCAACCAGGGCTTTTGCGGAAGTTTCATATGGAGAATTGGCCTGTAGCCCCCGAGAAATATGAAGGTATTGCTATTAAATCAGGAGTAATTGGCCGGTAGCATGGGGCGGGGGTGCATTTCGAGCGGGTGTCGCTGCATGCCGCGCCTACGGACCAACACGGTTTTTTTGCCGCATATAGATCGGTACGCTGCCGCACCGACGGATAACCCGTCTGTTGAGAAACTCATTCAATGCTTCAATTGGATGAAATAGAGAACACCACGCGCGATGTCCGTGGATACGTGCGCCAGCACCAACCGAGCCCGGGCCTGGCATTGGTGCCCATGGATGCGCCACTGGTGAGTGTGATTGTCCGCAGCATGGACCGCACGATGCTGCGCGATGCGCTGGATTCGATAGCCCTGCAAACCTATGACAACGTCGAGGTTGTTGTGGTCAATGCCACGGGCGAAGAGCACAGCGTGTTGGGCCGGGCGTGTGGCCGGTTTCCCCTGCGGCTGATTGAAGGCAGTGGCGCGCTTGCCCGGGCGACGGCTGCGAATCTGGGGATGGAAAGCGCCAATGGAAAGTACCTGATTTTTCTGGACGACGATGATTACTTCCTGCCCAACCACCTGGAGAAACTGACCCTGGCACTGGCGGAGGGCTCCGCGCGGGCCAGCTATACCGGCGTCAAGCTGGTGGGGGATGAAGGACGGACCGTGATGGTTCTGGATGAGCCCTGGGAGGTGGACCGCTTGCGTGGTGCGAACTTTCTGCCCATCCATGCGGTGTTGTTCGAACGCTCATTGCTGGACGATGGATGCCGGTTTCGGGAAGATCTGGAGTGTCTGGAAGACTGGGAGTTTTGGCTGCAGATTGCCGCACGGACGAGCTTTCAGCATGTGCCTGAGGTCAGCGCGGTGTACCGCATCGCACTGGGCACCTCCGGCCTGTCGGCCGAAGCGGACGCCGACAAACACCTTGCCAATCGCACCATCATCTTTGAAGCCTGGCTTCCGCGGTTTACGTCTCGCGAGTGGGTGCGTTCGATTCACTGGTTCGAGAACGCGCGCAACCACTTTTACCAGGTCGCGGTGGAGCACATCCGCGCGAACGAACAACTGGAGTTGCGCCTGGTCGCCAGCAACGAAGTCTTGGCCGACATGCGCCTGCAGCTTGATGCCGCCGAAGCCCATGCAGTGACCATGCGGGCGAGCATGGACCGTCTGAATCGGCAGCGCGGTGCCGCAAAAGAACTGGCAGTCAAAAACGGTGCCCGTGCTGATGCGTTGCAAAAGACCGTCGAAGAGCTGTTTGGCTCGACATCCTGGAAGGTGACAGGCCTGCTGCGTTTTGTAGCTAGGCTGGTGCGAGGAGAGCGCAAGCAAGCGATGGACAGCGTGCGCTGGCGTCTGCGTGCACTGGCAACACGTTTGGGCGTACGCGCGCCAGTGGTCGGGCGGGGCGCAGTGCCGCCCGCATTGGGCAACGTAGCGGGGGTGCACGGTGGGGTGCCGGCACCGGCATTTCTCGCGCCTTCCGACAGCGCCCAGTCGCAAATGCTGGACATGGAGATCGTCACGCCCTTGGACACCGCGCCAGACGGTCGCATTGCCGTGCACGCCCATATCTTTTATGCAGACGTCGCGCCGGAGTTTGCTGCAAACCTGGGGAACATGCCGTTCCCATTTGATCTGTTTGTGTCCGTGCCTACGGAAGAGGTCCGTATGGCCTGCGAATCCCTGTTTGCACGCCTGCCGCGGGTGCGCCGTCTGAGGACCGAGGTGGTAGCCAACCGTGGGCGTGATGTGGCCCCCATGTTTTGCACCTTTGGTGAAGAGTTGCGTGGCTACGACTATCTGGCGCACATCCACAGCAAAAAATCACTGTACAACGATGGGGCGACCCAGGGCTGGCGGGAGTACTTGCTGGACCAGCTGTTTGGAAGTGAATTGCACCTGCGGAAGATCTTTACGCTGCTGCGCGGTGACAGTGGCATTGGTCTCGTATATCCGCAAAATTACACCAAACTTCCGTACTGGGCCAATACCTGGCTCTCCAACCGGTCTGCGGGCATGGCGTGGTGCAGCCGACTGGGGATTGCGGACGCACCCAGCGGGTACTTTGACTACCCGGCGGGGTCCATGTTTTGGGCCCGCACGGAGTCGCTCAAGCCATTGTTTGACGCTGGTCTGCGCCTGGAAGATTTTCCTGCCGAGACAGGACAGCAGGACGCCACGCTTGCACATTGTCTGGAGCGTCTTTTTGCGCTCACTGCCAGGCACCGTGGGTTCACAACGGCCATTCTGCGGGATGCCGTATCTCCACGTTCCTCTGCATGGGGCCTTGAACAGTATTTGGGGCAGGACAGTGGTGGTGTGCGAGCCGTAATAAGCAGTGAAGATTTGAAGGTTGTTGTATTTGACATCTTCGACACACTGTTGCTGCGGCCCCTGCTAAACCCCGAAAGCACGAAAGCCATTGTGGCCCAGCAGGTGGGCAGTGATGTTGGCAAGACCTACCTGCAGTTCAGGGCGCAGGCGGAAGGCCAGGCCCGTCAGCAAGCCGGGCGCGATGTGGATCTGGACGCCATATTTGTGGAGTTTGCGGGCCTGTCGCAACTGTCCGAAGACGCGTTGACCCAGTTGCGGCAGTTGGAGGAGCGTGTGGAGCGGGCATCCGTTGCTGCACGTCCCGATGTGGTTGACATCCTCCAGTTTGCGCTATCGCAGGGAAAACGTGTGGTGTTGGCCAGCGATATGTACCTGCCCCGGCAGGTGATCGAGTCCATGCTTGCGACGCACGGAATTGTCGGCTGGCATGCTCTGTACCTGTCATCGGACATTGGGCTGCGCAAGGATTCGGGGGAGCTCTACCGCCACATCCTCGCAAAGGAGCAGGTTACGCCAGACCAGATGCTGATGATTGGCGATAACGAACACTCCGATGTCCAGATACCCGGTGACATGGGCATGAAGGTCTGGCACGTGATGCGCCCGGTCGAGATGGTCCAGGCCGCCGCCCGACTGGGACCGCTGGTCAAGCAGGCCCTCAAGAACAAGGATCTCAACGAAGAGTTGACACTTGGCCTGCTGTTGCGTGCCAATCTCGCCCCGGTTTTTTACAAGCAGTTCAGTTCGCGGGATCTGGTTCCGCCCAGTTACCAGGCCCTGGGCTACACGGTGCTGGGGCCGCTGGTGTTGTCTTTTGTGCAGTGGCTGGCGCAGCAAGCGTCGGCTACGGGCATGGACAGGCTTTACTTCCTCTCGCGCGAAGGCGAGTTTCTAAAGAAGGTTTACGACGTTTGGGCCCGTCAACTGGATGCCGCAACACCTTCCGAGTACCTGGTGATGTCCCGGCGCGCCGTCAGTGTGCCCATGATCGGTGCCATGGAAGAGATCGAAGCCATCGCCCGCACGCCCTATTTTGAAAACCATGTGTCGTCCTTTGTGCGCGAACGTTATGGTCTGGTGCTTACGGACGGCGAGTGGTCCTCTCTGGCCCGCCAGGGATTTTTGCGCGAAGACCGTCAGGTTGAAGTAACGGATGGACAGATCGACCACCTCAAGCCACTGCTCGTTGCGCTGGCTCCGCGCATACTGGCGCAAGCCAAGTCAGAGCTTCCGGGCGTCCTGGGCTATCTGGATGGCATGGGACTTAACGACGGGAAGAAGTTTGCGTTGGTGGATGTGGGGTATTCAGCAACCATTCAGGGGCGGTTGAACCAGTTGCTGGGCAACAAGGTGCATGGGTTTTACATGATGACCGACAGCCGAGCGCGTGCCGTTTCCACCCGATTTGATGTGATGGTGCAAGGTTGCTTTGGCCAGTACGTACTGTTCGCCGACGATGCAACCGCCATGCTGCGCCAAAGTTTCGATCTGGAGAAGTTGCTGAGCTCGGATGAGGCGCAGATCATCCGCTACAACATCCTGCCAGACGGAGCCATAGCACCCGAGGTGCGGGTTTTGAGCCGGGATGAAGTGCGATGCCAACCCATCCGCGCAGAGATCCGCAAGGGCGCCCTGCAGTTTGTAGACGACGCAATCGCGGCGCGCACGCACCTGCTGAGCGACTTTGTGGTGCCGGCCGCGTTGGGCCGACGCCTGTACGAGGAACTGGTGAAAACGCCCTCCGAGCAGGAGGTGGCGTTGTTGCGTGAACTGGTGCTAGACGACTATTACTGCGGCCGCGACCTGGTCAACTGATCTGCGCAACTGATCTAATGTTTGTGGGCGCTGAACACAAAAAACGGAAAGCCGATGTGACCTGCCCATGGTCCCCAGTACATGTTTGCCCTGGGCTGCGAGAAGCCGGCACTCTGCAACGCGTCCAGTAGATCCCAGCCAAAATTCTGGAAACACAGGGAACCCTCGTTGGACACCGGGTTACCGTGGAACTCGGGTGGAAGAATGTGTTGGACCGTGCCTTGTGCGTCGACGGTTGCACGTATGCCGGTCTTGGCCTGGTCGTAGAAAAACGGTACCGTAAATACCATCGCACCGCCCGGCTTCAGGATACGCGCGCATTCCGAAAAAGTTTTCTGATAACTGGGAATGTGTTCGAACACATCCTGGGTCAGCACCAAATCAAAAGCGCCATTTGAAAATGACAGGCGGCTCAGGTCTTCGTGCCTGACCTGGCCATGGTTCTTGAAATCCTTGGCCACTTCACCCGGCTTGTATTCAGGTCCCAGATACTCACTACCGGTCACGTTGGCAAACAGTTTCTGGATCACGGAGAACGACACGGTGGTCTGCTCGGCAATATAGACCTTTGCGGTCTTGGGCGCGTTCAATTTGGAGGTCAAGAAATCGATCAGCGCCCGCATGCGGCTGTTCAAGCCGCAGTGATTGCAGGCACAGGTTTCTGTCCATGCCGGATGGACCGATCCCTGCGGATTTGTGCCACAGTAGTGCCACGTAATCCGCATTGTGGTTACGGCGTTGCAGGCTGCGCACCAGGCTTTGATGTCAAAGGGATGTCTGGACTGCAGCATGCGGTCGTCGATGGCAGAGATCACCTCCAGTTGGGCGCCCAGCTCCGAGGCCCGGGCGTCGAAATCTGCCTTGCTGGCAAATTCGGCCAGCCATATGGAAGGAAGATGGGATTTTCCGTTGGTCATCAAAAGCTCTCCTGTAAATTGAAATGGCTTGGCATCACGGCGGCTTGGGCACAAAACCAATCACCAGTCCTGCGTCGGTCACGGTGATGCTGCCGGGCTGCAGACCCATCACCTCGGCCAGGGCCAGGTCCTGTGGGCGCAACTGGTGCAGTACCACTTCCAGCAAAGACTGCTGGGCCAGAGCCGGGCCGTAGGTGTTGAGCATGTCCACCACGCCGGGCTGCAGCGTGGGAAATTGCAGGCGCTTGAAGCGCAACTGGTGGGCGCGGATGCTGCGGTCGCTGGCCTCGTAGCGTAGCGCAAAGCTGATCTCGAATGTGCCCGTGTGGCTGCGGTTCAGCGCGGGGCCGGCGGCGTTTGCCACCATTTCGGCGCTGACGCGGTTTTGCTCCGGCAGCAAACGCAGTTGTGGCACCTGCAATTCAAGGCTCAATACACCGGGCACGGGGTAGCGCAACGGAAAACGCGTGGCCACCGAGCGCTGCAATTGCGCGGCCGACACGGTGTAGCGGGGGCCTTTGGTCTGCGGCTCCGCTTCTTCCCCGCCTTGCGTGTCAGGCTGCGCCGCTGCGGCCAAGTTCAGCATGCCTGCGCACAGTGCGGCTGCCAGCCACTGTCTACGGGGTAGGGCGCGCTGGTAGTAGAGCATGGGCTACTGTCTCAGGCGGCCGTGGCCATGCGCAGTCGGCGCGCAGCATCTTCGGCCCGCGCATCGTCAATCTCGCGCAGTACGGCCTGCATATCCACATCGGCATGGGCGCGTTCAAAACGACCGGTCAACACGGTTTCATTGCTCAGCAGGCCGGCCTGGTACAGGCTCCAGATTTCAGGGCCGTAATCGGTAGTGCGCAGTTCGTGCGCAAACTGGCCAAAGAAGTCACGCAGGTTGTTCACGTCACGCAGCAGCATGCGTTGCGCGTGGTTGTTGCCAGCAGCGTCCACGGCCTGGGGCAGGTCGATGATGACGGGCACGTCCACGCCGTCGCCATCTCCTTCGGCCTGCGTATGCGCCAGCAAAATGTTGAATTCGGACAAGTCGCCATGCACTACGCCCGCGCACAACATGCGCACCACTTCCGCGACCAGCGTGGCGTGGTGGATGCGGGCCTGCTCGGGCGTGAAGGCCACATCATTCAGGCGCGGTGCCGCGTCGCCATGCGCGTCGGTGACCAGCTCCATCAGCAGCACGCCGTCGTGGAAGTTATAGGGCTGCGGCACACGTACGCCTGCGGCGGCCAGGCGGTACAGCGCGTCTACTTCTGCACTCTGCCACGCAGCTTCCTGCTCCTGGCGACCAAACCGGCTGCCCTTGGCCATGGCGCGCGCCGAGCGCGAATTTTTGACCTTGCGATTTTCGGTGTAGTCCACGGCCTGGCGAAAACTGCGGTGCGTGGCCTCTTTGTAGATCTTGGCGCAGCGAGTGTCGTCACCACAGCGCACCACAAACACCATAGCCTCCTTGCCACTCATCAACTGGCGCACAACGCTGTCTATCAGGCCTTCTTCAACAAGGGATTGCAGTCGGGGAGGGGCTTTCATGGGTGGCGCAATGCAGCGGGTAAAGAAGAGCGTTGGATTGTCTCCTACTCAGAGGGCGGGGGTCTGTGCGCCAGCAGACGCAGCGGAGGGGCGCAAGTACAGGCCCAACACCGCAGCAGCCACCGCAAAAATTGCACCCACTAGGAACGCCAGTTGGTAACCACTGTTCAAAGCGCTAACAGCGTCAACGCCGCTGACGCGTAATGCCGCAGTGCGCGCATCGGCCAGGCTGGCCAGTACCGCCAGGCCCAGTGCGCCACCCATCATGAAGGCCGTGTTTACCACGCCCGATGCCAGGCCAGAATCCGCGGGGCTGACACCGTCCATGGCCACCAGCAGCAAGGGGTTCAGTGCCATGCCGGCCCCCAGTCCCAGCAGCAACATGCCGGGCAGCACATCCAGCCAGATGTCACCGCCCACTGGCGCGCGGGCAAACAGCGCCAGTCCTACGGCGGCCAGCAACAGGCCCATCGACAGGGGCAGGCGTATGCCCCAGCGCATCACCATCCGGGCCGACAGGCCGAGCGAAAACACCGCCATGATGATGTTGGACGGCAAAAAGGCCAGGCCCACCTGCATGGCGCTATAACCCAGCACCAGTTGCATGTACAGCGCTGACACAAAGAACCAGGCAAACATGGCCGCCGACCACAGCACCCCCACACCATTGGACAGGCTCAGGTTGCGCGAGCGGAACAGGCCCAGTGGCACCAACGGCGCAGAGACCCGCGACTCGATGGTGATGAACAGCACGAATAGTGCGGTTGCTGCGCCCAGCAGCGACAGTGTCTGCGTGGATATCCAACCCACACCGTTGCCATTGACGATGGCATACACCGCCAGCATCAGCGATGCGGTGATGGTGCAGGCGCCCGCGATATCCAGGCGCTGGCCGTGCGCCTGGCCGCGCCCGTCGGGCAACAGCTTCAGGCAGGCCGCATAGATGAGCACGCCCAGCGGCAGGTTGACCAGAAAGATCCAGTGCCAGTTCAAGGCGCTGGTTAACACGCCGCCCAGCAGCACACCCACACTGCCACCCCCGGCGCAAACAAAGCCATACACCCCCATGGCCTTGGCGCGCTCACCTGGTTCGGTGAACAGGCCCATGATCAGTGACAAGGCCACAGCCGACACCACCGCGCCACCCAGTCCCTGCACGGCGCGCGCCGCAATCAGCAGCGCCTGTGTGTTGGCCAGCCCGCAGGCCAGCGATGCCACGGTGAACAGCACAATACCGGCCAGGAACAGGCGGCGGTGCCCATACAGATCACCCAGCCTGCCGCCCAGCAGCAGAAAGCCGCCAAAGGTCAGCATGTAGGCATTGACCACCCATACCAGCGCGGTTTCAGAAAAATGCAGATCCGCCTGGATGGATGGCAAGGCGACGTTGACGATGGTGGTGTCCAGCACAATCATCAGCTCGCCCAGGCAGAGCAGGATGAGGGCGGGCCAGCGTTTGTGGGCTTCTATAGTGTGGGGCATGGCGAGTCGTGTGGGGTGGCCATTCCTCTGGACTGCCGGGTTAGCCGCATCTTTGTGCAAGGGCATTTCTCCAAGGCCAGTAATCTTGCTCAGGACTACAAACCTCCGATAGCAACATCCCAATGCACTTGAAGTTAAGCGCTTCAGCCAAACGCAGCAATTCGCTTTCAGCGACATCATCTTCATAGAGATCGACGAATAATTGAGCCAAGGCTGATTGAAAGCTTTTGTGTGAAAACCACTTCTCGTCAATTGTCTCTAGCGAACATGCCTCAAACGTTTCCTCATCCAGAGTGAAGTAGGTAACAACTGTCCCGCACTCCCAAAGTGGTTGTACAGCCGGGGATCTGAGCGAGTGGCGTGGTGACGAGCACCGATACGAAAGGGCACTGATCGGACTTGTCCCCGACATATGCGCGATATGAGCGTCTGAAAACCCCAGGCCACGTAACGAAGGTGTGATCATGGAAGCTTTCGGCTAACAAATGACGTGAGGGGCGGGTTAGGCATCGCTGGCGCCGAGCATGGGCCTGAAGCCACCTGCAATGAGGCGCCTTCCGTCGAAAGCGGGAGCCTGATCACCAAACTGCATGCGCGGGTCATTCGTCACTTTTTCCATGCCTGCGTCACGGGAGGCTTTGTCCGGCCACTCAACGTAGGAAACAACCACTGTTTCGCCTTGTCTAGCACCTGCGGCCTTGACGAAGCTTCCGTATTCGATCTGAGTCTGCCTGGCTTCCGCTCCGTGATACGTCTGCGCGTTTGGCCCCGATTCGTCGAGCCAACATTCCATGACGCTCAGAGCACCGTACTCTTTGACAACCTTTGCAGAGAGCTTGGCCAGTTCTTCATACGCGACCTTGTTCGCGCGAGGGACCGGAGCGAGGAAGCAGTCCACATAGCTCATGCTGTTCTCCTTTGCGATGCCTAACGTGTTATCTCAATGAAACCTGTCTTGTCAACAGCGGTGCCTTGAACCCCGCCGGAAAACCCTGGCAGACAAAGTCACCTACCCCCGCGCGTGCGTTACGCCGCCATCAACGATGAGTGTAGAGCCCACCACATAGTCACCCGCACGCGACGCCAGGTAGATCGCAGCGCCGGCCATGTCTTCGGTCGTGCCGATGCGGCCAGCCGGAATGCGGGCAGACACTTCCGTCTCGTGGTCCCGCGCGTCCTTGTTCATCTCGGACGCAAAGGCCCCCGGTGCAATGGCGGTGACAACGATGTTGTCCTTGACCAGGTGCAGCGCCATGCGGCGCGTCATGTGGATCAGGCCGGCCTTGCTGGCAGCGTACGAATAGGTCTCCATGGGGTTGACCGAGACCCCGTCTATGGAGGCGATATTGATGACCTTGGCCACCTGGCTTGTGCCCGCCTTGCGCAGATGGCCATGCAGGGCCTGGGTCAGGAAGAAAGGTGTCTTCAGGTTCAGGTCCACCACTTTGTCCCAGCCGCTTTCGGGGAACTCGGAAAACGGCGCGCCCCAGGCGGCGCCCGCGTTGTTGACCAGGATGTCGAGTTGGTCTTCGTGCGCGGCGTAGGCGGCTACCAGCGCGCGGACACCTTCGACGGTGGATACATCGGCCGGCAGCGACACACAAGTGCCAAAGGCCGACAGCTCTGCGGCGGTCTGGTCACAAGCCGCGGCCTTGCGCGCGCTGATGTAGACCTTGGCGCCCTGCTTCAGATAGCCTTCGGCAATCATGCGGCCAATGCCGCGCGAACCGCCGGTGATCAGGGCGGTGCGGCCTTGTAGGGAAAAGATTTCGTTCATGGCAATGCTCCCAAAAAAAGGCAAGCTTAGGAGTAAAACCCGCTCGTGCCGGTCGCCAATGTGATTGCCGCTACGATGGCAGCTTCTTTCTACTTTGACGCCGAGATTTCGCATGCACAACCGCCTTTCCCGCGCAGAGGTTCCAGTCGAACAGACCTGGTGCCTTGACGATTTGTTTGTGTCCAACACGGATTGGGAGGCCGAATACGCCGCCGTCGATACCGCGTGTGACGATGTGGGCCAATACCAGGGCCGTGCAGGCGAGGGAGCGGGCACGTTGCTGGCATGCCTGGACGCGGTTGAGGCGCTGCAGCAGCGTTTTGTGCGCATCATCACCTTTGCCCATTTGCGCAACGCGCAGGACGGCACCAACCCGCAGTACCAGAGCGCCATGGCGCGGGTGGCCGCGCTGGAGGCACAGCTCAGCGCCAGCATCAGCTTTGTGGATTCCGACATCCTGCAACTGCCCGACGGCAGGCTGGAGCAGTACCTGGCCCAGGAGCCGGGTCTGGCCGTGCACCGCGTGCGCCTGCAGGATCTGCTGGATATCAAACCCCACCGCCTGGGCGCGGACACCGAACGTGTGCTGGCCGCTCTGGGCCAGGTGCTGAATGCGCCCTACATGGTGTACAGCCGCTCCAAAAGCAGCGACATCCAGTTTGCGCCGTTCACCGACGCGGCGGGCAATACGTATGTCAACTCCGTCAATGGTTTTGAGTCCAATTTTGAAGCCCACAGCGACACCAGCGTGCGCCGTGGTGCCTGGCAGTCTTTCAGCGCCGGGCTCAAGGCCTATAACCACACCTATGCGGCCACCTTTGCCACCGAGGTCAACAAAAACGTGGCCATGGCCCGCCTGCGCAACTACGCCAGCACCGAAGACTACCTGCTGCAGCCGCACAAGATTCCGCGCACGGTCTACACCAACATCGTGCAGATCATCCAGACCGAACTGGCGCCGCACATGCAGCGCTACGCCCGCCTGCGCCGCCGCGTGCTGGGGCTGGACAAGCTGCTGTACTGCGACATCAAGGCGCCACTGGACCCGGAGTTCAACCCCCGCATCAGCTACGACGAAGGCTGCGCGTTGATCCTCGACTCGCTAGCCGTGATGGGCCCCGCCTACTGCGACTTTGCACACAAGGCGATGACACAGCGCTGGGTGGACCGCAGCGACAATATTGGCAAATCGTCGGGTGCCTTTTGTGCATCGCCCTACGGTGTGCATCCCTACATCCTGATCACCTGGTCGGACACCATGCGCAATGTGTTCACGCTGGCGCATGAGCTGGGCCATGGTGGCCACTTCGGCCTGGCCATGCAGCACCAGCGGTATGTGAACACCCGCCCGGGCATGCCGTTTGTCGAGGCACCGTCCATCATGAACGAGATGCTGCTGGCGCAGCACATACTGGGCAAAAACAGTGACGTGCGCATGCGCCGCTCCGTCATCATGCAGGTGCTGGGCACCTTCCACCACAACTTCGTCACCCATCTGCTGGAGGCCGAGTTGCAGCGCCAGATCTACGCGCTGGCCGAGTCTGGCCAGTCCATCACCGCGGCCGTACTGAACCAGCGTAAGGGCGACATCCTGAGCGCGTTCTGGGGCGACACCGTGGAGATAGATGACGGCGCCCGTATGACCTGGATGCGCCAACCCCACTACTACATGGGCCTGTACCCCTACACCTATTCGGTGGGCCTGGTGGCGTCTACTGCGATGGCGAATTTGATCCAGAAGGAGGGTGATCCGGCGGTGCAACGCTGGCTCAACGTGCTGAAAGCCGGTGGCACGATGAAGCCACTGGAGCTGATGCAGGCCGCGGGCATTGACATGTCCACACCGGCGCCTATTCACCAGGCGGTGGCCTATGTGGGCCAACTGGTGGATGAGCTGGAGCGGGCGTTCGAACGCTAGGGCTCAGCCCAACGCGCCGTAGGCTTGGGCCACTGCCGAAGCAAGCCGGGCGTTGTTGAGCACCAACTGGATGTTGGCGGCCAGGCTGTCGCCACCGGTCAACTCACAGACCCGGGCCAACAGGAAGGGTGTTGATTCCTTGCCGCCAATGCCTTGCGCCTGTGCTTCCTGCAGCGCCTGCTCCACCGCCGCGTCAATGGCAGCGCGGGGCATTGCAAAGGCCTCGGGAATCGGATTGGCCACCACCATGCCACCGCGCAAGCCCATGGCCCACTTGGCATGCATCACCTCGGCAATGGCCTGTGGCGTGTCCAACTGGTAGTCCACCTTGAACGCGCTGTCGCGGGTGAAGAAGGCAGGCAGCCAAGGGGTCTGGTAACCGATCACCGGCACACCGTGTGTCTCCAGGTATTCCAGCGTCAGGCGCAGGTCGAGTATGGACTTGGCACCGGCACAGACCACGGCCACCGGTGTCTGCGCCAGCTCCTGCAAATCGGCCGACACATCGAAGCTCTGTTCAGCGCCGCGGTGCACGCCGCCGATGCCGCCGGTGGCAAACACGCGTATGCCCGCCATGGCGGCAATCACCATGGTGGACG
Source organism: Pseudomonadota bacterium (assembly GCA_040387325.1). GTDB lineage: Bacteria > Pseudomonadota > Gammaproteobacteria > Burkholderiales > Burkholderiaceae_C > Allorhodoferax. The sequence goes on from JAZKDY010000076.1 coordinate 113,240, forward strand.
CCACGGTGGTCGCACCCGTTGCGCGCGATGCCACGATGAAGGGGATGTCACGCCGGCTGACCTTGGTCACGCTGCGGCCGGTAGTGCCCAGCACTTCAATCTCGGCTGGCGTCAGGCCCGCCTTGAGCCGCCCACCGATGATGGCGATGGTGGCCTGCACGGCACCGTGTTTGCGCACTTCGGCTTCCACCTCCAGAGCCGTTGCCACATTCTGCGGGTAGGGCATGCCGTGCGAGATGATGGTGGACTCCAGGGCCACCACTGGCTTGTTGTGCGCCAGGGCGTGCGCCACTTCGGGGTGGATGTCGAGGTAAGAAGAGTTCGTGTTTGTCATAGTGGGGTGGCATTGTGCAGCCACCGGGATATGGCGGCTACTGAAAGCTCCGGGTTGTTGGCGTGTGCGGACGCCACGGTCAATGCGGCGCAGCCCAGTGCAAAGGGAATGGCTGTGCTCAGGTCTTGTTTGTCTACAAAGGCGTGTACCAAGCCGGCCATCAATGCGTCACCGGCGCCGGTGGCGTTGATGACGACGGTGTTGGGCAGCGCCGCGTGCCAACCCTCGGCCGCGTTGCGCGCACTCCAGTAGACGCCGCGTTCGCCCAGGCTCAGCACCACCTGCTCCACGCCCAGCGTGTGCAGTTGCTGCGCGGCACGTTCAATGTCGACATCACTTTGAATGCCAAAGTCGCACAGCGCCTGTGCTTCCAGCCGGTTAACTTTGAGCAGGTGCACCTGGGCCAGCCAAGGGCGTATACGCCCACATTTGAAGGCCGACACCGCTTCCACAAAAACGGGTGTGCTTCCACGGTTGGCAAACACCCAATCCAGCGCCGGCACGCCTACATTGCAGTCCACTACCAGTGCAGCAGCCTGTTGAATCCAGGGCGCACACGGTGCCAGTCGCCCGGGGGTGATGCAGTCCAGAATGCCCATGTCGTTCACCGCAACCGCCATGTCTCCGTCGGGGCCGTGCAGCGACAAATAGGTAGAGGTGGCTTCTTCTGCCAGTACCCAGACGCTGCCCACATCGACACCGGCCTTGTGGGTTGCGTCCAGCAGGCTGCGGCCATACAGGTCGTCGCCCACAGCGGTCAGCAGGCGGGTGGTGTTGCCCAGGCGCGCCAGGTTTTCAGCCACATTGCGGGCCACACCGCCGGGTGCGCAGCGGATGCGGCCGGGGTTGGAGTCGGACAGCACCAATGGCCGCGTGGTGCTGCCCGAAATGTCCATATTGGCGCCACCGAGCACCAGTACCAATGGACTGTGGAAGTCGGTGCGTTGCGTGTTGGATTTTGGATGGTCGCTGCTGTGCATGGGGGCGATGTTAAAGCAGCGTGTTATGCTCGAGCCCATGTTGTGCCCCTCCAAGCTCCACCCCATTCGCACCGTGCAAACGGTCTGTGGCGGTGCGCCCGTGATGGCCCACAACATGATTACCACCATTATGAACACGGCCGCCTGAGCGTCGTTCAGGTGGCCGTTCCGGCTGCCTACTGGTGTCTCTCCTCCCGATAGAACATTCCCAGCACAGGCAGCTGGGTTAGCAACTGTTCGTCGGAGAGAGAGTTTATGTACCAAGATCACCAAGCCAGCTTTGCTGTTACCAGCCATTCCCACACGTCGCCCGTGCACGCCATTGCGCCCTTGCGCGTGGGCATGCTGGGCCTGGGTACGGTGGGCATGGGGACCTACACCGTACTGCGACGCAACGCTGAGCTGATTGCGGGTCGAACCGGTCGACCGATTGAGATGGCGATGGTGGCCGTGCGCAACCTCGCACGCGCGGCCCGCCTGGTGGATGACGATGTGGAGTTGGTCGACGATCCCTTCCTCGTCGTCAATCACCCGGACATCGATGTGGTGGTCGAAGTGATTGGTGGCACCACCGTCGCCCGCGAGCTGGTGCTGCAAGCGATAACCAACGGCAAACACGTGGTCACTGCCAACAAGGCCCTGTTGGCCGTGCACGGCACGGAGATCTTTGCCGCCGCACAAGCCCAGGGCGTGGTCGTGGCGTATGAGGGTGCGGTAG
>JAZKDY010000077.1:0-6012 GCA_040387325.1 Pseudomonadota bacterium
CTAGAGGCCTAGGACATCACCCTTTCACGGTGAGTACCGGGGTTCGAATCCCCGTGGGGTCGCCAAGTATTTGCAGCAATGCAAAACGGCACAAGTTGGTAACAGCTTTCGCAAGAAAGCAACTTGGCTCGAAAGAGCGAATGGTTACCGCTACCAGGAGCGGTAGTTCAGTTGGTTAGAATACCGGCCTGTCACGCCGGGGGTCGCGGGTTCGAGTCCCGTCCGCTCCGCCAAAATTGAAAAGCCACCAGTCGCAAGACCGGTGGCTTTTTGCTTTATTGCGTAAGGAAAAACATGAAACAGCTGCAAGGCAAATGGGCATTGGTCACGGGCGCGAGCCGTGGCATTGGTGAGCAAATTGCTATGGCCTTGGACCACGAAGGATGTTCGCTGATTCTGCATAGCCGCAGCAAAGAACATTCGCTGCACTTGGCCACGCGTTTGCGCGACCAGGGCCTGGTTGTGCACCAGGTGGCTGCCGAGTTGTCGGATGCCGCAGCGGTGATGGATCTGGCCAAAGAAGTAGAACGACTGTGTGGCACGCTGGACATCCTCTACAACAACGCCGCCATCATGACGCCCTACCAAGAGGATTGGCTCACTGTGCGGCCCGGCGATTACGAGCAAAGCTTTCGTGTGAACACCATCGCACCCATCCTGCTGTGCAACTACTTTTTGCCGCAGATGTTGGCGCAAAAATGGGGCCGCATCGTGAATGTCACGTCGGGCATCAAAGACCAACCCGAGCTGATGGCCTACGCTGCGTCCAAGGCAGCGCTCGACAAGTACGTGTTTGACACCGCCGTGAAGCTGACTGGCAGCGGGGTGACCATGAATTTGCTGGATCCGGGTTGGCTGCGGACGGATTTGGGCGGCCCCAACGCCCCGGGTTCAGTGGAGCAGGTGCTGCCTGGCGCCATGGTCCCGGTGCTGGCAACGGATGGCAAAAGCGGACAGTTCCTCAGGGCCGAAGACTACCGCGTGTGATGTGACCGGAAGGCGCCCCACATGGCTGGCGCCTTCTTTCACCCGCAGATCATTTTGGCGTTGCCACCAGACGCCACAGCGACGTGACCTCTGCAGCACGCGCGGCGTGCAATGCATCGGTCGCATCCTGCGCTTTGGGGTGTATGGGCTTGGTGTCTAGCTTGCCAACCACGGTCAGGCCCGCATTTTCAATCGCCGCCAACAGCTGCGCACGCGAACGCAAACCCAGGTGCTCGGCCAGGTCCGACATGATCAGCCAGCCCTCGCCACCGGGCGCCAGATGCGCCGTCAATCCGTTTAAAAACCCCAGCAGCATGCGGCTGCCTTCGTCATACACCGCGTATTCAATGGGTGAGCCGGGCCGGGCGGGCAACCAGGGCGGGTTGCACACGATCAATTGCGCCAAGCCTTCGGCGAAGAGGTTGGCTTGCACCACCTGCACCTGTTCGGCGACACCAAGCCGGTTCAGATTGTCCTGGGCGCAGGCCAGCGCGCGTGGGTCCTGGTCGGTAGCGATGATGTGGGCGATGCCGCTGCGTGCCATCACCGCTGCCAGCACACCAGTGCCGGTACCGATGTCGAACGCAATGTCTATTGCAGGTTTTTTGACAGCAGATTTTGTACCGGGTGAATCCTTCAGCGCGGTTGCGACCAGGTCCACATACTCTCCGCGTACCGGAGAAAACACGCCGTAGTGCGGGTGGATACGGTTGTTGGGGGCCTCGCCAAGCGCCGATATTTCAACACCTTTTTTGCGCCACTCGTGCGCGCTGATCAAGCCCATCAATTCGCGCAGAGAGAGGACCGAAACACCCGCTTCAGCACCGGCCGGCCCCCAGGCTTCTGTAAACGCCTGGCGCGCATCGGGTGCACGCCGAAGCGGGATGCTGAGGTCGGCATTGACCGGGATCAGCAGCATGCCCAAAACGCGTGCCCGCTGTGCCTGTGCCTGGCGGTGCAGGTTGAATACGCTCTCCACCGGTTTTGTTGAAGTGGCGTTGGCGGCCATGGCGACTTTTGCGGTTTGTTTGCGCTGTGTGCGTTTGGCGGGCTGTACGACCCTGCGCACCAGCGCTTGCAGCAACTGGCGGGCGTTTTGAAAATCACCGCGCCATAGCAGTGCAGTGCCTTCACAAGCCAGCCGGTAGGCGGCATCAGCGGTGATGGTGTCATCCGCGAGCACAACTTTTTTGGGTGGCGGTGCGCCCCGCTCTGAACGCCACAGCGCGGAGCAGGGTGCATCGCCGTCCGTCCAGCGCAGTGCAGTTGCCTCGGTGGCAGTATTGTCGGACCCGAAGGCAGTGGTGTTGGAAGAGGCGGACATGGGCTGAATGGGTACCGGTAGTTGCCTTCCTTTTAACAGATGGCACAGCGGCCCGATTAAACTGGGGCTCGTCTACCACCTGCTTTCCCGTGTCCAAGCCAGCCCCTCCTTCCCACCAACCCCTTGCCGAACGCCTGCGCCCCAAGAGCCTGGGGCAGGTGATTGGCCAGCAGCATCTGCTGGGGGAGGGCATGGCTTTGCGCCTGGCGTTTGAATCTGGCCAGCCACACAGCTGCATCCTGTGGGGCCCGCCGGGTGTCGGCAAGACCACGATTGCGCGCCTGATGGCCGATGCATTTGATGCACAGTTCATCAGCATCAGTGCCGTGCTGGGGGGCGTCAAGGACATCCGAGAAGCGGTGGAGCAGGCGCAGGTGGCGCTGGGTCAGGGGCGGCGCACCATCCTGTTTGTGGATGAGGTGCACCGTTTCAACAAGAGCCAGCAGGATGCATTTTTGTCGCATGTGGAAAGCGGCCTGTTCACCTTCATCGGTGCGACCACCGAGAACCCGTCATTTGAAGTCAACTCGGCGCTATTGTCCCGCGCCGCGGTGTATGTTCTGCAACCCCTTACACCCGAAGACCTTAAGCAAATAGTGGTCGTAGCCCTCGCCAATGCTGATCTACCCGCTATAGAAGGTATAGCAATTGATCGCCTGGTGGCCTACGCCGATGGTGATGCCCGCAGGCTGTTGAACACGCTGGAAACCCTGTCCGTGGCCGCGCAGCAGGAGCGGGTGGACCAGGTCACCGATGTGTGGCTGCTCAAGGTGCTGGGCGAGCGCATGCGCCGTTACGACAAGGGTGGCGAGCAGTTTTATGACTCCATCAGCGCGCTGCACAAATCTGTTCGCGGCTCTGACCCCGATGCCGCGCTGTACTGGCTGGTGCGCATGCTCGATGGTGGTGCCGATCCGCGCTACATGGCGCGTCGCCTGATTCGCATGGCGAATGAAGATGTCGGGTTGGCCGACCCGCGCGCCCTGCGCATGGCCCTGGATGCGGCGGATGTTTATGAACGCCTGGGCACACCCGAGGGCGAATTGGCCTTGGCCCAGTGCGTGCTGTATCTTGCAGTGGCGCCCAAATCCAATGCGGTCTACAAAGCATTCAACGAAGCCCGCGCAATGGTTAAAAAAGATGGCACGCGGCCCGTGCCCATGCACCTGCGCAACGCGCCGACCAAACTGATGAAGCAGCTGGATTACGGCAAGGGTTACCGTTATGCGCACGATGAAGAAGATGGCTTTGCTGCGGGTGAAACCTATTTTCCCGATGGGATGGCGGCACCGCATTTCTACCGTCCGGTGGAGCGGGGACTTGAGATCCGCATCGCGGAAAAACTGCGCCAGTTGAAGGCCCGCAATGCGGCCACGGTAAACGACCGTACGGATGGTGCGACTTAAGTCGTGCACATGTATTGATCCGAGTATTAGCTGCGCTAACTTCAAGGTGTTTCCACTGATGCACTACAGGCGCTAGGGGTAAACCCAAGGGTGCCGGGCGTCGACAGGCATGTGCCCTTGGCTACAATCCCCCCCACTCGCCTGTCGCACCATGAAAGATGGCAGGTTTTTTGCTAGTGAACATGTGCCGCCCACAAGGCCACACCGGTCACATTCAAATTGCTGCTCAACAAATTGGTGACCTACGCACCGGCCAATAAATCGGAGAACTTATATGGATATTTTGTTGCAGCAGATCATCAATGGTCTGGTGTTGGGCAGCATGTATGCGCTCATTGCCCTCGGCTACACCATGGTCTACGGGATCATCAACCTGATCAACTTTGCCCACGGTGAAGTCATGATGGTGGGGGCGTTGACCAGTTGGTCCATCATCACGATGATGCAGGAGTCCATGCCCGGTACACCGGGTTACGTCATCCTCATCATTGCCTTGTTGATTGCCTGCGTTGTAGCGGCCACGCTCAATTTCGTGATTGAAAAGGTAGCCTACCGGCCGCTGCGCAATAGTCCGAAGCTGGCCCCGTTGATCACTGCCATTGGTATGTCCATCCTTTTGCAGACCTTGGCCATGATTCTCTGGAAGCCAACCTACAAGTCCTATCCGACTCTCCTGTCCAACACCCCCATTGAGATTGGTGGGGCACTGATCTCGCCCACGCAGGTCATGATTCTGGGCTTTACCGCCGTGTCGCTGGCTGTGCTGATGTGGTTGGTGAACCATACCAAGCTGGGCCGTGCCATGCGAGCTACCGCCGAGAACCCGCGCGTAGCGGGTCTGATGGGTGTCAAGCCTGACATGGTTATTTCGGCAACCTTCATCATTGGTGCGGTTTTGGCCGCGATTGCTGGTGTGATGTATGCGTCCAACTATGGCACGGCACAACATGCCATGGGCTTCCTGCCGGGGCTGAAGGCGTTTACAGCTGCGGTCTTTGGCGGTATTGGCAATCTGGGCGGCGCTGTGGTCGGTGCACTATTGCTGGGACTGATCGAGTCCATTGGTGCGGGCTACATAGGTGCTTTGACCGGCGGCGTTTTGGGCAGCCATTATTCAGACATCTTTGCGTTCATTGTGCTGATCATTGTGTTGACGCTGCGTCCCTCGGGTTTGCTGGGCGAGCGCGTGGCAGACCGGGCTTGAGGAGCACATCGACATGAAACAACAACAAAAAATCATCCTTTTCTTTCTGGCGGCCGCAGGCCTGTTGATACTGCCTCTGGTGCTGCAAAGCTTTGGTAATGCCTGGGTGCGTATCGCTGACATGGCGCTGCTCTTTGTCCTGCTGTCCCTGGGGCTGAATATCGTGGTCGGTTACGCCGGTCTGCTGGACTTGGGTTACGTGGCGTTCTTTGCCATCGGCGCCTACATGTTTGGCCTGATGGCTTCTCCGCATTTGACGGAAACGTTTCCGCTCATTGGGCAAATGTTTCCCAACGGTCTGCACACGCCACTTTGGGTGGTCATCCCGGCGGCAGCAGGTTTGGCGGGATTGTTTGGGGTGTTGCTGGGCGCACCCACCTTGCGTTTGCGCGGTGATTACCTGGCGATCGTGACGCTAGGATTTGGTGAAATCATCCGCGTGTTTCTGAACAACCTGGACCACCCTGTCAACATCACCAACGGTCCCAAGGGCATCAGCCAGATTGATTCGCTGCACTTCTTTGGCCTGAACCTGGGGAAGAAGATTTCGGTTTTGGGCTTTGAGTTGGCGTCGGTCACGTTGTACTACTACCTGTTCCTCGTTCTGGTCATCATCAGTGTCATTATTTGCCACCGCCTGGAGCTGTCGCGTGTCGGTCGCGCATGGATGGCCATCCGCGAGGATGAAATTGCCGCCAAGGCGATGGGTATCAACACCCGCAACATGAAGTTGCTGGCTTTCGGCATGGGTGCAACGTTTGGTGGTGTATCTGGCGCCATGTTTGCGGCGTTTCAGGGGTTCATCTCGCCGGAGTCTTTCAGCCTGATGGAGTCCGTCATGATCGTAGCCATGGTGGTGCTGGGCGGTGTCGGGCACCTGCCAGGCGTGATTCTGGGTGCCGTGCTGTTGTCTGCATTGCCTGAAGTATTGCGTTATGTCGCTGGTCCCCTGCAAGAAATGTCCGGGGGGCGTCTGGACGCTTCCATCCTGCGGCAGTTGCTGATTGCCTTGGCCATGATTACGGTCATGCTGATGCGTCCCCGCGGGCTGTGGCCATCACCAGAGCATGGCAAAACCCTGCAGAACGCCA
>JAZKDY010000077.1:6022-17791 GCA_040387325.1 Pseudomonadota bacterium
TACTCAACGTTTCCGGCGTTTCCAAGCGGTTTGGTGGTTTGCAGGCGCTCAGCGAGGTCGGCATCAAGATCGAGCGCGGCCAGGTCTATGGCTTGATCGGACCCAACGGCGCCGGCAAGACCACCTTCTTCAATGTCCTCACCGGTTTGTACACACCGGACAGTGGCAAATTTGAACTGGCGGGCAAGCCCTACCAACCCACAGCCGTGCACCTGGTGGCCAAGGCAGGCATCGCACGCACCTTCCAGAACATCCGTCTGTTTGCCGAAATGACGGCCTTGGAAAACGTCATGGTGGGGCGCCACATTCGCACCCACTCCGGTTTGTTAGGCGCCATTTTCCGCACGCCCACATTCAAGAGCGAAGAGGCTGCCATTGCGCAGCGCGCCCTGGAACTGCTGGAATACGTCGGAATTGGCAAGTTTGCCGACTACAAGGCCCGCACGCTGAGTTACGGTGACCAACGCCGTCTGGAGATCGCGCGCGCACTGGCAACCGATCCCCAATTGATTGCGCTGGATGAACCGGCAGCGGGCATGAACGCGACCGAAAAGGTCATGCTGCGCGAGCTGATTGACCGCATCCGCAATGACAACCGAACCATTTTGCTGATCGAGCACGATGTGAAGCTGGTCATGGGTTTGTGTGACCGTGTCACCGTGCTGGACTACGGCAAGCAAATTGCCGAAGGCACACCAGCCGAAGTGCAGAAAAACGAAAAAGTGATTGAAGCGTATCTGGGCACCAGCGGCCACTAGGCAGCTTCAGGAGAACAAGACAATGACAGCAGCATCCAATATTTTGCTCAAGGTAACCGGACTGAAGGTTTCTTATGGGGGTATCCAGGCCGTAAAAGGTGTGGATTTTGAAGTGCGTGAAGGTGAGCTGGTTTCCCTGATCGGCTCCAATGGTGCGGGCAAGACCACGACCATGAAGGCCATCACTGGCATCTTGCCGATCAATGCTGGCGACATTGAATACCTGGGCAAAAGCATCCGTGGCCAGGGTCCGTGGGACCTGGTCAAGCAAGGCCTGGCCATGGTTCCGGAAGGTCGCGGTGTGTTTACCCGCATGACTATCATCGAAAACCTGCAGATGGGTGCTTACATCCGTGACGACAAGGATGGCATCGCCGCTGACATGGAAAAGATGTTCACCATCTTTCCACGCCTGCGCGAGCGCAAGGACCAGTTGGCCGGCACCATGTCCGGAGGTGAGCAGCAGATGCTGGCCATGGGCCGTGCATTGATGAGCCGCCCCAAGGTGCTACTGCTGGATGAGCCTTCCATGGGACTTTCCCCCATCATGGTGGACAAGATTTTCGAGGTGGTGAAAGATGTCTACGCACAGGGTGTGACTGTTTTGCTGGTAGAGCAAAATGCCAGCCGCGCCCTGGGCATTGCCAACCGGGGTTATGTGATGGAGTCCGGTATTGTGACCATGTCCGGCAACGCAGCCGACATGTTGACCGATCCACGTGTGCGTGCCGCGTATCTGGGCGAGTAAGCCCTGCCGCCACGCCGGGAAGCCACCCTTGGGGTGGCTTTTTTACGCCTGTACCTTGTCTGCCTCAGAGGTAAACGAGTCGGCAAAAAATTCGTCTGGTGGCAGCTGCGCCAGTACCGAAAAATCCCTCCGTGCCGACTCAATGACGATGGGTGCGCCGCAGGCATAGACCTGGTGGCCGCTGAGATCCGGGCAATCTTCCATCACGGCGCGGTGCACAAAACCGCTGCGGCCCTTCCACGCGTCCTCAGGTGTGGCATCTGACACCACCGGGATATAGCGCAGATGGGGCATGACTTGCAGCTGCGCCTGCACCCAGTCCTGCATGTACAAATCGGCGGGTCTGCGACCACCCCAGTACAACGTGACATGGCGCTCCGAGCCCAGGTGTTGCATGTGTTCTATCAGTGCCTTGATGGGCGCAAACCCCGTGCCAGATGCCAAGAGGATGATGGGCTTGTCAGAGTCTTCGCGCAGGAAGAACGAGCCGAATGGTCCCTCTACGCGCAGGATTTCCTTCTCCTTCATCGCACCAAACACGTGGTCAGTAAATTTGCCGCCTGGCATGTGGCGGATATGCAGTTCCATGCTGGGGCCCAGGCTGGGCGCGCTGGCCATGGAGTAGCTGCGCCGTGCGCCGTCGCGTAAGATGAATTCGACATACTGGCCGGCACGGTAGGCAAAACTGTCGTTGGCGGGCATTTGCAACTGCAGCACGATGACATCGTCGGATTTTTTGACCAATGAGATCACCCGGGTTGGCATCTTTTTGATGGGCAGTGCACCCAGCTCGGTGACCTGGCGCGACTCCAGTACCAGATCGGAATGGGCGTGTGCGCAGCAGGTCAGGACAAAGCCCGCGGCTTCTTCCTCTGCACTCAATGCCTTGAGCTGGTGGGTGCCATGTGTGACGGAGCCGGACACCAGCTTGCATTTGCAGGAGCCACAAGCGCCATCCTTGCAGCCGTAGGGCAGGCCAATACCCTGGCGTATGCCGGCCGCCAGCACGGCTTCACCGGTTGCCACGTTGAACGTGCGCCCACTGGGTTGCACCACAACGGAAAAAAGTGTGGCGTCTGAACTGCTAGCTGTCATCTTGTGGGTATCCTAGGAATACTTATATTGGAACGGATCAGCGATTTTGCCTTCAAACCAGACCCCTCTTGGCGCCTTGCCCGCGCGATTTCGCCGTGAACGCCTGCTGATTGTCGGTTGTGGCGATGTCGGTCTGCGTGTGGCCCGGGACATGCGGGGCAGGGTGCGCCTGTTGGCGCTGACCTCACAGCCCGAACGTGCGCCTGAACTGCGGTCCAAGGGCATAACACCCTTGCTGGGCAATCTGGATGCGCGCGACAGCCTGCACAGATTGGCCGGCCTGGCCACACGGCTGGTGCATCTGGCGCCGCCTCCATCCGAAGCATGGACGGACCCCCGCACCCAGGCCCTGGTGCGGGCACTGCGTGTGCGCAGCCAGGCACGCAGTGCAGTGTACGGCTCCACCAGCGGGGTCTACGGCAACTGTGGCGGTGCCTGGGTGGCCGAAACCCAGGCGCTGCGCGCGGGCACACCCAGAGCCCAACGGCGTACACATGCCGAGGCGAGCATGCGGTTTTGGGGACTGGCATCAGGTGTACGCACCAGCATATTGCGCATCCCCGGCATTTATGCCCCGGACCGTGAAGGTGGTACGCCCCGTGCCCGCCTGCTCAAGGGCACACCGGTGTTGCAACACGTTGATGATGTCTACACCAACCATATCCATGCGGATGATCTGGCCCGTGCCTGTTGCCTTGCACTGTGGCGTGGTGCACCACAACGTGTCTACAACGTCAACGATGACAGCGAGATGCTGATGGGCGATTATTTTGATCTGGCAGCCGGCTTGTATGGCTTGCCAAAACCACCCCGCATTGCACGGGAGGGTGCGGCCACTCAGTTGCCATTGGCGTTGTTGAGCTTCATGAACGAATCGCGGCGGATGGTTAACGTCCGCATGAAGCGCGAGTTACGCCTGATGCTCCGCTACCCGACCGTGCACACCGGTCTGTGCTAGGTTTCAACGTCGTCCGGGTGCAACTGGCGCAAGGCGTTGAATGCATCCAGATTGTCCAGCAACAGGTCTACCAGTGCCGGTTCGAATTGGCGCCCACTGCCTTCGCGGATGGCGTCCGCCACCATCTCAGTTGACCAGGGTTCCTTGTAAGTGAGTTGAGATCCCAGGGAATCGAAAACATCGGCCAATGCGGTGATCCGTCCCGATATGGGAATATCCGTTCCCGCCAATCCGTGGGGGTAGCCAGTGCCATCCCAGCGTTCATGGTGCGACAGGGCAATTTCAGCGGCCAGTCGCATCAGCGGTCGGTTGGAGCGTTGCAGGATGTCCAGGCCAAACTGGGCGTGTTGTTGCATCAAGGCCCATTCGTCTGGATTGAGTTTTCCCGGCTTGTGCAGGATTGCATCGGGAATAGCCACTTTGCCGATGTCATGCAAGGGTGAAGCATTCTGGATCTGCAGTATTTGCGCCTCCGGCAAGCCATACAGTCGGGCCAGCATCTCACAGGCCAGCGCCACACGCTTGACGTGGGCACCGGTCTTTTGGGTACGGGCTTCCACGGCGTCGGCCAGGGTATAGACCAGTTCCTTTTGTGTTTCCCGCAAATCATCCTGCAGGTGGATGTTCTCGAACGTAATGGCGACGCTTTGGGTATAGATTTCAAGCAACTGTTGGTCCAGTTTGCCCAAAGCGATGGCGTGCTTCAGGTACAGCAGATTGCCACCGCCATTCTTGGCCGCGGAATACAAAACATAGGCGTCATCGAAATGTTGCCCGGCCTTTTTGGCGAATACCTCGTTAAACCTTTGCGACACGATGTCTGGCAGATTGGTGTTCGCCGGACTGGTGCTGTACTGAACGAAATCTCCGGTGGCTGCCAAGGTCTTGGTTTCGTGCTCGCCGTTTTCTGCGTTGGGCAGAATAATGCAGTACAGCGCGGATTTGTCCAGGTGCAGCAGAGAAGTCAGTTGGTCCAGCACGGCGGACGCAAACACGGTCAGTGATTCGGCGGTCTGCACCATGGCAGTAGCGCCCAACACCCGTGCCAGGCCGTCGCGCTGGTATTCGATGATGCACAGATCCCGATAAGCCCGCAGCTTGCTGTACAGCAGTGTGCGCAGCTTCTGGATCGTCAGGTCGGTTTTTTCCTTGTAGTCGTCAATGTCATAGTCGCGTATCACACGGTCCTCCGGGGCCTGGCCCGGTTGTCCAGTACGCATGACAAGGCGTGTGCGGTGGTTCTCTAGGGTGTTGCGAACATAGTGGACAAGATCCAGCCCTGCATGTTCTGTTTCCATCACCACATCAACAATGGCCAGGGCAATATCGTCGCGGCTGTTGAACACTTCACGGCCGGCCTGACCGGAATGGGCGCTTAGCAGTTCGAGTTCACTACCCTGAAACTCAAACCCTTTCAGGGCCAGTCGTGTTACGGCATGCACTTCAGCATCATCGTCCACCAAAAGAATGCACCAGGGCTTTCGTTGAATGGCCTTTGTATTGCCAGAGGGCGGAGACTCTTCGTCGGCAAAAATCAAATCCATGGGGTGGGTCCTGCTGGTTGCAAAAGGCACTCGGGTCTGTGGAAGATTCTACGCAGATTGCATGCTCCGTGCGGATCGCACAAGCTGCGCGCGCGACACCGTGTTTCGCCTGCCTGGCAGTCAACTTACCTGGCAGGGATGCGCAGCAGCAACTTCCAGACAACCCAGCTCGTCAGCAGCGTGATGGGGCTGGCCCACAACACGTCGCTCAGCCAGTGCGCACCGTCTGCCATGCGCGCGAAGCCAATCGTGAAGCCAGCAGCCAAGCCACTCACACCCCACAGTACGCGGCGTCTGCGATCCACCAGCATCAGTGAGACCAGAAAGAAGCCGCAGGCCACATGGCCGCTGACGAATGAGCAATTGTTGTTGCACTGGTCGGTGATGGCAGCCGCGCGGGTGAATTGTTGTGTGCCCCCAAACTCCTGTACCTGGTAGGGGCGCGCACGCTGCCAGTTGTCCTTGAATACGCTGTTCACGACCAAACCGGGCCCAAGCGCGCCGGCCAGCACCACAAAGGCCAGTGGCAAACGCCAGTGTTTTCTGGTGCTGGTGAAGCTTGCCCACAGCCAACCACCCAGCGCCACCAGTACCAGGACGCGTAATACGGCTGGCACGTACAGATTGATCAGTTCTACCCACCACCAGCGAAAGACGGTGTTGTGCGCATCAGGTCCCAGAAACAGGGCCGCTGCCCGCAAATCCAGTGGGGTCCAGGCTGTGGGGAGCAATGCCAGCACCACGCAGCTACCGACTATCCACCAAAAAAGTGGGGGAGTCTGGCTGCGGGAAGGGGCGTCTTCTTTGGGATCGTTGCGCATGTGCTTTGCATTTGGCGGGCAGGGCATGATTGTCGGTGAAATGTTGCGTCCACTGCGGCGCCCGTCGCTTAGTCAAACGGACTACAACCGCTTACACAGCAGGCCTGCATTTGGATGCGAAAATGCCGGGCAGGTAATATCTCGATTCCATTTGAACGGACCCTACTCCCCATGACCATTCTTGTGACCGGCGGCGCCGGATTTATTGGCTCCAACTACGTGCTGGACTGGCTGGCGCAGTCGGATGAGACCGTCGTCAACCTCGACAAACTCAGCTACGCGGGCAACCTGCAAAACCTGGCCGGCCTGAAAGACAACCCCCGCCACATCTTCGTCAAGGGTGATATTGGCGACGCCACATTGCTCCCGGCCCTGCTGGCACTGCACCAGCCCCGCGCCATCGTCAACTTTGCTGCCGAATCCCATGTGGACCGTTCCATCCACGGACCTGGTGAGTTTGTGCAGAACAACATCGTTGGCACCTTCCATTTGCTGGAATCGGTGCGCAGCTACTGGGGCACACTGGCGGCATCGGCCAAGACCGATTTTCGCTTTTTGCATGTGTCGACCGATGAGGTCTATGGTTCGCTGCACAAGGGCGACCCGGCCTTCACCGAAACCCATACCTACGAGCCCAACAGCCCCTACAGCGCCAGCAAGGCCGCCAGTGACCACCTGGTGCGCGCCTGGCACCATACCTACGGCCTGCCGGTGCTGACCACCAATTGCTCGAACAACTATGGTCCCTACCACTTCCCCGAAAAACTGATCCCCCTGGTCATTGTGAATGCGTTGGCCGGCAAGACTTTGCCTGTGTACGGCGACGGCCAGCAGATCCGCGACTGGCTGTATGTCAAAGACCACTGCAGTGCCATCCGCCGCGTGCTCGAAGGCGGCAAGCCTGGAGAAACCTACAACGTGGGTGGCTGGAACGAAAAGGCCAACCTGGACATCGTGCGCACCATCTGCGGCCTGCTGGACGGCCTGAAGCCGCGCGCCGACGGCAAGCCCTACGCCGACCAGATCGCCTTCGTGACGGACCGCCCCGGCCACGACCGCCGCTACGCCATCGATGCCCGCAAGATCGAGCGCGAACTGGGCTGGAAACCTGCCGAATCCTTTGAGACCGGCATCGCCAAGACCGTGGCCTGGTACCTGTCCAACCAGGACTGGGTGGCCAACGTGCAAAGCGGTGGTTACCGCGACTGGGTGGAAACACAATACGGCAGCGCCGCAGCCACAGCATGAAGATCCTGCTATTGGGTACTGACGGCCAGGTCGGTTGGGAGCTGCAGCGCAGCCTGGCGCCGCTGGGTGAGCTGGTGGTAATGGGGCTGGACCGGGCCACCAACCCCGGCGGCCTGAGCGGTGATTTCACGCAACTGGACGCGTTGGCCGAGACCGTACGCACGGTGCGCCCGGACGTTATCGTCAATGCCGCTGCCCACACCGCCGTGGACAAGGCTGAGAGCGAGCCCGATTTCGCCCGTTTGTTGAATGCGCAGGCACCCGGCGTGTTGGCGGATGAAGCGCAAAAGTTGGGCGCATGGCTGGTCCACTACAGCACTGACTACGTGTTCGACGGCAGCGGCGAGCAGCCCTGGAAAGAAGGCGACGCCACAGCGCCGCTGAGCGTGTATGGCCAGACCAAGCTGGAAGGTGAGCAGGCTGTGATGCGCTGCGAACGCCACCTGATCTTCCGCACCAGTTGGGTCTATGCCGCGCGGGGTGGCAACTTTGCCAAGACCATGCTGCGCCTGGCCAAGGAACGCGAGACGCTGCAGGTGATTGACGACCAGTTCGGCGCTCCGACCGGTGCGGATCTGATTGCCGACGTGACAGCCCATGCGCTGCGCCAGGTGAAGGCAGTCCAGGGCGGTGGTGACGTGGCGCTGGCAGGCATCTACAACTTGGTCGCAGGCGGCATCACCACTTGGCATGCATACGCAAAACACGTGGTAGCCCTCGCAGAATCTGCACAACCCGCTATTAAAATAGTAGCAAAGGAAGTCAAGGCCGTTCCCACGTCGGCGTTCCCGACACCGGCCAAGCGCCCCCACAATTCGCGGCTGGACACCACCAAGCTGCAAACCACCTTCGGCCTGCAACTGCCCCACTGGCAGGCAGGCGTTAACCGCATGTTGAACGAGATTGACTATGGCCGCAATTGACACCAGAGCTTCTGACACCAAAGCTTCCAGCCGCAAGGGCATCATCCTGGCGGGCGGCTCCGGCACCCGCCTGCACCCGGCCACGCTGGCCATGAGCAAGCAACTGCTGCCGGTGTACGACAAGCCCATGATTTATTACCCGCTGAGCACTTTGCTGCTGGCCGGTATCCGCGACATCCTGATCATCAGCACGCCGCAGGACACGCCGCGTTTCACCCAGTTGCTGGGTGACGGCAGCCAGTGGGGCGTCAACCTGCAATACGCAGTGCAGCCCAGCCCGGACGGCCTGGCCCAAGCCTTCATCATCGGTGACAAGTTCATTGGCAACAATGACAGCGCTCTGGTGCTGGGCGACAACATCTTCTACGGCCATGATCTGCAAATTTTGCTGGGCAACGCCCATAACCAGCAGAGTGGTGCCACCGTGTTTGCCTACCATGTGCACGACCCCGAGCGCTACGGCGTCGTCGCCTTTGACGACAAGGGCAAGGCCCGCAGCATTGAAGAAAAACCGCTCAAACCGCAGAGCCACTATGCGGTGACGGGTTTGTATTTTTATGACAACCAGGTTGTGGACATTGCCAAGGCCGTCAAGCCCAGCGCCCGTGGCGAGCTGGAAATCACCGCCGTCAACCAGGCCTACCTGGACCTGGGGCAACTCAGCGTACAAATCATGCAGCGCGGCTACGCCTGGTTGGACACCGGCACTCACGACAGTCTGCTGGAAGCCGGCCAATTTATTGCTACTCTGGAGCGCCGTCAGGGACTCAAGATCGCTTGCCTGGAAGAAATCTGCTGGCGCAATGGTTTTATCAACAGCGAGCAGTTGGCCAAGCTGGCGCAGCCACTGGCCAAGAATGGCTACGGCCAGTACCTGCTGGGCCTGCTGAAGGAAGGCATGCACCCATGAAAGTCACACGCACCGCAATCCCCGATGTATGCCTGATCGAGCCCAAGGTGTTTGGCGACGCACGGGGCTTCTTCTACGAAAGTTTCAACCAGCGCGCCTTTGCCGAGGCCACCGGCGTGACGACCGAATTTGTGCAGGACAACCATTCCCGCTCGGCGCGTGGTGTACTTCGCGGCTTGCACTACCAGATCCAGCACGCCCAGGGCAAGCTGGTGCGTGTGGTGGCCGGCGAGGTGTATGACGTGGCAGTGGATATCCGCCGCTCGTCGCCTACCTTTGGCAAATGGGTGGGCGCGCATTTGTCGGCCGACAACAAGGCCCAGTTTTGGGTGCCAGCGGGTTTTGCCCATGGGTTTGTGGTGCTGTCGGAAACTGCTGAGTTTTTGTACAAGACCACGGACTACTACGCACCGGCGCATGAGCAGTGCATCGCGTGGAACGACCCTTTCCTGAACATCCAGTGGCCGGACCTGGGCGAGGCGCCCAAGCTGTCGGCCAAAGATGCTGCAGGCAACCTGTGGGCTACTGCCAAGTTTTTTGACTGAGAAGGAGAGCACCCATGGCATTCCCTCAACCTCGCTTGACACTCAGCGCCCTGTCGGTCGTTGCCCTGTTGAGCGCCTGTGCCGTGGCGCCTCCCGGCAGTCCCCAGTCATCGACGCCAACCACCGCCGCCAAGGTCCCTCAAACGCCACCGCCTCCTGTGACGCTTGCATTGGCAGGGACCGAATGGTCAGCTTTTGCCATTGACGGCAAGCCCGAGGTGGTGAACCCCAAGCCCAAACTGCGTTGGCTCACGGCCGACAAAATTGCGGGAACGGGTGGATGCAATGGTTTTACAGGGCAATCAACCGCAGCGCCTGACAGTCTGCGCCTTGGCCCGTTGGCGTCTACCGGCAGGGCTTGCCTGAGCATGCCAGGCTCCCAGGAAGACCTGTTCTTCAAGGCCCTGGAATTGACCCGCAAGGCCAGGATGGACCGGGACCAGTTGGTATTGATGGATGAGACCGGTAAACAGCTGGCGCGCTTCCTCAGGGCCAATTAGGCGCGGAAAAACCTGGCCAGTGCGCCTAATGTGACAACAAACAAACAGGAAGCAGTGCGGCAGAAAAACCAACTGCTAGCAAACCAATAGCGTAACAGCTATGGTGCCCGGGGCCGGAATCGAACCGGCACGCCTTGCGGCGCGGGATTTTGAGTCCCGTGCGTCTACCAATTCCACCACCCGGGCGACGCTGCATATCAAGACCTAAATTATGGCACATTTAAGGGCATGAAATACCCAACTATTGAAGACGCGATCGGGAAAACGCCTTTGGTCGCTCTGCAACGCATAGGCGCTGCAGAAAACACTACCCGCAACAACGTGATCTTGGGCAAGCTGGAAGGTAATAACCCTGCGGGGTCTGTCAAGGACCGGCCAGCCCTGTCCATGATCCAGCGGGCCCAGGAGCGTGGCGACATCAAGCCCGGTGATACGCTGATCGAGGCCACATCCGGCAACACCGGCATTGCACTGGCCATGGCAGCCGCTATCAAGGGCTATCGCATGGTGCTGATCATGCCCGAGGACCTGTCCATCGAGCGTGTTCAGACCATGAAGGCCTTTGGGGCCGAGCTGATCCTCACACCCAAGAGTGGCGGCATGGAATACGCACGCGACCTGGCCGAGCAGATGACGCGTGATGGCAAAGGCACGGTGCTCGACCAGTTTGCCAATGCCGACAACCCCCGCATCCACTACGAGACCACTGGGCCCGAGATATGGGAGCAGACCAAAGGCCGGATCACGCACTTTGTGAGCGCCATGGGTACCACCGGCACCATCACTGGCGTGTCCCGGTTTTTGAAGGAAAAGAACCCTGCCGTCCGCATCGTGGGTGCCCAACCCTCAGAAGGCTCACGCATTCCCGGCATCCGCAAATGGCCACAGGAATATTTGCCCAAGATTTATGACCCGGCCAATGTGGACGAGCTGGTCTACGTGAGCCAATCGGACGCCGAGGAAATGTGCCGCCGCATGGCGCGCGAGGAAGGCATTTTTGCCGGCATTTCCGCAGCGGGTGCGTGCTGGGTGGCGCAGGAGATTGCGCAGCGCGAGAAGGACGCCACCATTGTGTTTGTCGTGTGCGACCGCGGTGATCGCTACCTGTCGACCGGAGTGTTCCCGGCATGATGCCCCAAGCCTTCAAATACTGTCCGCAGTGCGCCACGGAGCTGGCATTCATAACGAAAGCGGAAGACGGTGGCGACAAGTCCCGTCTGCGTTGCCCGGCCTGCGATTACACACACTGGAACAACCCGGTGCCGGTACTGGCAGCAGTCATTGAATACGACGGCCAGATTTTGCTGGCCCGCAATGCGGCCTGGCCCGGCAAGATGTATGCGCTGATTACCGGCTTTATGGAAGCGGGCGAAACGCCCAAAGAAGGCATTGCCCGTGAGATTGCCGAAGAAACCAGCCTGACTACGGACTCTCTGGACCTGATTGGCGTCTACGATTTCCAGCGCATGAACCAAATCATCATTGCCTACCATGCGGTGTGCCATGGTGACGTCCGTCTGTCGCCCGAGCTGGTGGACTACCGCCTGTATGCGCCGCAGGACGTCAAATGCTGGCCTGCGGGCACAGGCTATGCTCTGGCGGACTGGCTCACGTCCAAAGGACACACGCCGCACTTCATTGAATTTCCCAAGCGAGACTGAACCACACCATGCAAGCCGACAAAGAAATCGATACCCGCGGCCTGAACTGTCCGCTGCC
>JAZKDY010000078.1:0-39084 GCA_040387325.1 Pseudomonadota bacterium
GGGCCGGGATGATGCGGGGGATCAGGTCAAACGGAATCAGCCGCTCGGTGCCGGCGCCGGATTCATCCTTCTCGCCATAGACGGCAAAGGTGATGCCGACGCGGCGGAAAATCATCTCGGCCTCTTCGCGCCGCTTGGCCATCATGTCGCCCGGTTGGCGCGCCAGCCAGGCGTCGTAGATCTTGTAATGGTCCCGCACCTGTTCGCCCTTGGAAAAGAACGCATAAGGCAAGCTGGTGTACATCTCGTCGAACTTCTGCATAGACCTCTCTCCTGATATCACATGCGCCAAACGGAGGCGCCATGTAGCTTTGCCCTTGAACCATGATTAGCAAGGATAGTGCCACCGCCATGCACCACTATGGCACATTGTGGTGCCAATAGCGCAAACCGCCCAAACGCAGGCAACTACCAACCTTGGCCTGCCACGACTGCCAGGTGTAGGCACCACAATGGGGCGAATCCACCACCTGTATCTGCCGCTCCTGCAAACGCGCCAGGACCTGCGGCGCCGGATGGCCAAAGCGGTTGCGGTAGCCCGATTGCACGATGGCGATGTTGGGCGCAACGGCGTCCAGAAATTCCCCGCTGCTGGAGGTTTTGCTGCCGTGGTGGGGGACCAGCAGCACGTTTGCTCGTATGTCAACACCTTGCGCCACCAGCCGAGCCTCTTGCGGTTGCTCAATGTCCCCCGCCAGCAAAGCCGTCTGCACGCCATTGGTGATGCGCAACACGCAGGACATGGCGTTGGATTTGGCGGCTGTGTCGTAATCCGCCGCCTGCGGGTGCAGCACGTCAAAACGCACACCGTCCCACTCCCAGTGCTGACCGGCCTCACAACGCCGGGCCGTCCGCAGGGCCTGCAAGGGATGGCTGGGCTCGATCGAACTGAGCAACGCCGCCTGCGGCTGCATGGCCAGCACGGCGGGTGCGCCGCCCACGTGGTCCATGTCGCGGTGGCTGAGCACCAGCGTATCCAGCCGCGTGTGCAAGGCCTGCAGCAACGGCACCAGCACACGGTGGCCTGCATCGCTCTCCAGGCTGTAGCGGGGGCCGGCATCAAACAGCAGCGCATGTGTGGCCGTGCGCACCAGGACCGCATTGCCCTGGCCTACATCGGCGGCCAGCAACTCAAACTGCCCCACCGCGGGCAGGGGCACGCGCCACAGCAACACGGGCAGCAGCAGCGGCAAGCCCAGCACCCGCATGCGCCAGCCCCAGGGCAAAACCAGCAACGCGCCACCCAGCACACCCACGGCCCCGGCCCACAGCGGCGGCACCGCAACCGTGATGGCTGCCCACTGCCAAGACGCCAGCCATTGCAGATACGCATACAGCCAGCCAATGGCGCCGGCCGCCACATCCCACAGCGCCGGCATTACCACGCCCAGCAGGGCCAGGGGTGTGACGACCAATGTGATCCATGGAATGGCGAGCGCGTTGGCCACCAGGCCTACCAAAGACACCTGGCCGAAGAGCAAGAGGGTGAGCGGCGTCAACGCCACGGTAATGACCCATTGTTGCCGCAGACCAGAAAGCATATGGTGTTTTATGCCTCTAGCCCCCGTCGCATCTATCTCATGCGCTCCTATATTCGTAGCAAACAGAATCCCGACCGCCACAAAGCTCAACCAAAACCCCGCTTGCAACAAGGCCCAGGGGTCGCTCGCCACCACCACGGCGCAGGCCAGCATCCACACATGGGGCCAGGGCCAGCGCGCGCCCGACAAGCGCAGCAGCGCCACGGTGGCCAGCATCAGGCAGGTGCGCTGGGCGGGTACACCCCAGCCGGAGAACACGGCATATGCCGTGGCCAGCAACACGCCCCCCATCAGCGCCGCACTGGGCGCCGGCAGCGCGATGCACAGGCGCCCGGAGCGCCGCCACAGCCAGCCCACCGCTAAAACGGCAACCCACGCGAACATACTGATATGGAGGCCTGAGATGGATATCAAATGGGCCGTGGCAGTCGCGCGGAACACATCCCAGTCCAGCCGGTCAATGGCGGCCTGGTCACCCAGCACCAGCGCCGCCAGCATGCCGGCAAAGGCACGCTCCTGCACCTGCCGGTAGATGCGTTCGCGCACCATTTGGCGGGCCAACACCACCGGGTACTGCCAGGTCTGCTCCATGCGCTGCGGCGCAGGGTCTTTGGCGCTGGTGCGCACATACCCCGTGGCCTGCACGCCCTGCTCCCACAAATACAACTCGTAGTCAAAACCGTGGGGGTTGCGTGCGCCGTGGGGCGCCTTGAGCCGCAGCGTCATCTGCCAGCGCTCACCGGCGCGCAGGTCGGGCGGTGGCAAACGGCTGGTGTCATTCACCTGCGCGGCTGTGTCGCCGTACCAGCCCACATCCACCCGCGCAGGCAGACGCACCGGCTGCCCCTCCAGCAGCGCGGACTCCACCTGTAGCCGAAAGCGCAGGCCCGATTCATTGCGTTGTGGCAGCTTGCCCACCACCCCTGTCACACGTACATCACGCCCCTCCAGCATCGGGTCCAACGCCGTATCCAGATAGGCCGTGGCGCGCAGGCCGGTCGAACCAAAACCCAGCAAGCCCGCCGCCACGGCAGCCAGACCGACACGCCAGACAATCGCTGCGTTTTTTATAGCAGACAATGCATAAACGGCGGGGGCTAGAAGCACTATTGACGTATAGACCAACGCCGCAGACAGCTCTGACTGCTGCAGCTGCAGGGCACATCCCAAGACGCCACCCAACAGCGCCGCAGACAGCAGCCTGGCCCCACCCTGGAATATGAAGAAGTCTGCACGCACCGCCCCATGCTAACCCGCAAAAATCGGTGGCCCGGGAATTGCTTGCTACCATGCAGACAACGGTATGCCGCCAGGCAACTATCCGCATCCTGAGTTCAACCGAGACACTCCATGTCCATACACGCTGCGCTAAACCACGTAACCCACTACACCTATGACCGGCTGGTGGCTCTGGGGCCGCAGGTGGTCCGCCTGCGCCCTGCGCCACACTGCCGCAGCAAGATCATTTCGTATTCGCTGAAAGTCGAGCCGGCCGAGGGCCACTTTCTGAACTGGCAGCAAGACCCGTTCGCCAACTACCAGGCCCGCCTGGTCTTCCCCAACAAGACCCGCGAGTTCAAGGTCACGGTGGATGTGGTGGTGGAGATGGCGGTCTACAACCCCTTTGACTTCTTCCTGGAGCCCGAGGCCGAAGAGTTCCCGTTCAAATACGCGCCGCTGCTGCAGGAGGAGCTGCTGCCCTACCTGATGGCGGGTGAACGCACACCGCTGGTCAATGACTACCTGGCAAGGATCGATTACACCAAGCGCCGCACCATCGATTTTCTGGTCGACATCAACCAGATGCTGCACAAAGATGTGAGCTACACCATCCGTATGGAGCCCGGCGTGCAAACGCCAGATGAGACCCTGACCAAGGGATCCGGCTCGTGCCGAGATTCCGGCTGGCTGCTGGTGCAGCTGCTGCGCCACTGCGGGCTGGCGGCACGTTTTGTGTCGGGCTACCTGATCCAGCTCAAGTCCGACGTAAAAGCGCTGGACGGCCCCAGCGGCACCGAGGTCGATTTCACCGACCTTCACGCCTGGTGCGAGGTCTACCTGCCCGGCGCCGGCTGGATCGGCCTGGACGCCACATCGGGCCTGCTGGCTGGTGAAGGCCACATCCCGCTGGCCTGCACGCCCCAGCCCTCGGGTGCTGCGCCGATTGAAGGCGGTGTGGACGAGAGCGAGGTGGAGTTCAGCCACCACATGCAGGTCACCCGCATTTACGAATCGCCCCGCGTCACCAAACCCTATACCGAAGAGCAATGGGCCGATGTGATGGCCCTGGGTGCCGAGGTGGACAAGGAACTGGTCGCCGGTGACGTCCGCCTGACCATGGGCGGTGAGCCCACCTTTGTGGCGGTAAACGACCGCGACGCCGCCGAGTGGAACACCGACGCACTGGGCCCCACCAAACGCGGCTTTGCAACCGCACTGGTCCACAAGCTACGCAACGAATACGGCAAGGGCGGCTTCCTGCACTTTGGCCAGGGCAAGTGGTACCCCGGCGAGCAGTTGCCGCGCTGGGCGCTCAATATTTACTGGCGTGCCGACAAACAACCGGTGTGGGCCGACCCGTCGTTGTTTACCGATGAGCGCGAACCCACCCACTACACCAGTGCCGATGCCCAACGCTTCACCCAGACACTGTGCAAACGTCTGGGCATTACCGACCAGTACATCCTGCCAGCGTATGAAGACAGTTGGTACTACCTGTGGCGCGAACGCCGCCTGCCAGTGAATGTGGACCCGTTCAACTCCAAGCTGGATGACGAGATGGAACGCGCCCGCCTGCGCCGCGTGTTCGAGCAAAAGCTCGACACCGCCGTGGGTTATGTGCTGCCCGTCAAGGCCGGTGAAGGGCCTGCATTGGCTGGCCAGAAATCGGAACCAGCCCTAGCCGGTCCGGTGTGGACCACCGGCCCCTGGTTTTTGCGCGACGAGCGTATGTATTTGATGCCCGGCGACTCCCCCATGGGCCTGCGCCTGCCGCTGGATTCTTTACCCTGGGTCAGCAAGGCCGACTTCCCCTACCTGGTAGAGACCGACCCCAGCGCACCCCGTGGGGCCCTGCCCACCCACACGGCCCTGGCCGCGCGGTATGCCGGCGGTCACCCAGCCACCACCACACACGCTGCGCCAGCAGCTGGCGGCAGCGGCCACACCATCCCCCTGCTCACCGTACGTGCCGATGTGCCTTACCTGGGTGGCGCCACCACACCGCAAGAAGCCGCGCGCAAATTCCAGAACGCGCTGAACGGCAAGACCGACACCGCAACCGCCGCTGTGCCCCCCTATGTGGGCACCAGCACCACACTGGCCGACATGGCCGCCCGCCGTGCCTCGCAGGCCGAGCCACAAGACTACGCCCGCGTGCCCGCACGCGGCGAATCCGCCCACTGGGTGAGCCGCACCGCGCTGTGTGTGGAAGTGCGCGACCCCCGCCGCGCCAGCGGCCCCAAGGCCGAGGCCGTAGGCACCAAGTCCGGCGTGTTGTACGTCTTCATGCCGCCATTGGAAAAGCTGGAAGACTATCTGGACCTGCTGGCCGCGATTGAGGCCACCGCCAAAGAACTCAGCATGAAACTGGTGCTGGAAGGCTACCCGCCCCCACGTGACCCCCGCCTGAAACTGTTGCAGGTGACACCTGACCCTGGCGTGATCGAGGTCAACATCCACCCGGTCAACAACTGGAAAGAGCTGGTCACCAACACCGAGTTTTTGTACAACGCAGCGTTTGAATCACGCCTCTCTGCCGAGAAGTTCATGACCGACGGCCGCCACACCGGCACCGGCGGCGGCAACCACTTTGTGATGGGCGGCGCCACACCGGCGGACAGCCCCTTCCTGCGCAAGCCAGAGCTGCTGGCCAGCCTGCTGCTGTACTGGCACAACCACCCGTCCTTGAGCTACCTGTTCAGCGGCATGTTTGTCGGCCCTACCAGCCAGGCCCCACGCGTCGACGAGGCGCGCAACGACCAGTTGTACGAGCTGGAAATTGCCATCGAACAGATCTACGCCAACCGCGAGCTGTATGGCCAAAGCATGCCGCCGTGGATCGTTGACCGCACGCTGCGCAACATCCTGATCGACGCCACCGGCAACACACACCGCAGCGAGTTTTCCATCGACAAGATGTACTCGCCCGATTCGGCTACGGGCCGCCTGGGCCTGCTGGAACTGCGTGCGTTTGAGATGCCGCCACACCCGCGCATGAGCATCGTGCAACAGCTGCTGCTGCGGGCCTTCGTGGCCCGCTTCTGGAAGGCGCCATACAAGGCACCCGTCACCCGCTGGGGCACCGAGCTGCACGACCGCTTCATGCTGCCCACCTTCATCAAGATGGATTTTGACGATGTGGTGGAAGACATGCGTGCCGCCGGTTACCCGTTTGACCCCAGCTGGTTTGCGCCACACGTCGAGTTCCGCTTCCCACTGGTCGGCTCTGTCCAATCTGCCGGTATCGAACTGACGCTGCGTTGCGCATTGGAGCCCTGGCATGTGATGGGCGAAGAGAGCTCTGCCGGTGGCACTGCCCGTTATGTGGACTCGTCATTGGAACGCATGGAAGTGCATGTGAAGGGTCTGAACGAAAGCCGTTATGTCATCACCTGCAACGGCCAGGCCTTGCCCATGCAAAGCACCGGCACGGTGGGTGAATTTGTGGCTGGCGTGCGCTTCAAAGCCTGGAACCCACCCAGCAGCCTGCACCCCACGATTGGCGTGCATGCGCCGCTGACATTCGACATTGTGGACACCTGGATGAAACGCTCACTGGGCGGCTGCCAGTACCACGTGGCGCATCCTGGTGGATTGAGTTACGAAAGCTTCCCCGTCAATTCCATGGAAGCCGAAAGCCGGCGTTTGACACGCTTCACCGCGACCGGCCATACGCCGGGGGTGATGCATGTGCCGCCGGCGACGATCAATGTGGCGGCGAGCAAAGAGTTTCCGTTTACGCGGGATTTGCGTAGGGGCTAGCTCGCAAGGGCGAAAGGGCAAATGGGGTCAGATCACCGTTCGCAAAGCGAACGTGTGCTCTGACCCCATTTATCCGCTCTAGCCGGAGAGTCTTAAGCAAAGTTGGCCTCTAGCCCCCGTTAGATCTCATCAAGTCGCTACTAATTTTGTAGTAACTAGGTTCAAGAACCGGCACGTCCAATGCTTCTCTGGTATTGGCGAGGCCCGACACTCAGGTGGAATGCTCACTTGGTTATAGTCGGGCGTCATGGGTCGCCGAGAAGATCAGCTCTGCATTTTCCTGAGTTCACCGGGATAGGCGACAGGGTTTAAGGGAGGAAAAATGACTTCACTTTCTTTAGGAATTGGCTGCGAATCTAGCATTTATGCGAGATGCAACCTCATGGGCAATGAGCACTCGCAAGTGAAATTCGGGGATATCCCGTCGGATATCCTGGAAGCCCAGAATATTCGCTTTTCTACATCACGTTAGAGGGCGCAGCAATGACGACTCAGGCAACAGATAGCGCAACGTTTCGAGGAAAGAAGTATCTCGTCTGCGGCGTAGATGGGCCCGAGTTGGTTGTGCCCACCGAATTTGGGCTAAAGCCTGAGATGCCGTCTACTGCGTGCTATCGAGGTTGGATGGCAGAGTACTCAATTGATAAGAGCCTTACTCTCTCCGATTTGTACGTCTTTCACGACGCCGGGCTTCCTGTGAAGAATCGAACTCCAAACGGGCCAAAAATTAATGGTGTAGAACCGCAAGAGCCGAATTCATACTTGGGCTTCAATTGCCTCTACAAGAACCTGAACGTCCCACTGACCTTTACGGGCGGCATGCTTCTCTCCAATGGCTTCATCCGGGAACTTGGCGCGAAC
The DNA here is from genome assembly GCA_040387325.1 of Pseudomonadota bacterium. GTDB lineage: Bacteria > Pseudomonadota > Gammaproteobacteria > Burkholderiales > Burkholderiaceae_C > Allorhodoferax. The sequence goes on from JAZKDY010000078.1 coordinate 7,386, forward strand.
ATGGGCTTTCACCCTTTCTGGAAATTCGAGGAGCTGCACGAACTCACGTTCGAGCACGGTAGCCTAATCAGCGCCGCAGACAAGTCTGTTGTCGCGAAGACCGTAAGGGAGCAATATCTCGTCAAGGGGTTTCTTGGCCGCCCTGATGTGAGCGATGAAAAGGCAGTAAGGGAGTGGATCGAGCGATCCTTCTCACTGCACTATCACTTCTAGTTTCTAAGCGATGCACGTCCACACGTCCTCTAACAGGTTGCTCGTCGCGGACACGCAGCCACAGGTTGCCGCTTTGCGGCGCGGGATGCGCGCCGTACAGCGCCAACGTTATCCGTCATGAAAAGTGATCGGCGCTCCAAGGGTGAAGCAATGTTGGCTGAGTCAGAGAATACTCTTCGTCAGTCGTTGCTAGACGTTCTTCCAAACGTTGTGAGACATGGCACACCTTTGTTTACGAACTCAAAATTCAATCCGCATCGCTTGCCTCCCCACATATTGGACGAGGAGGCGGAGGTATTCTTCGAAAGTGCTTCCGCTACTGTTGATCTGCGCGCGCACTTGGGACTGCCAGTCATCGGCTCTATCGGTCAACTCTTCCTTGATGCTTGCGAAGAGAGCGCCAGCGCAAATGAACATCGCCGCGGGCCTCGGAAACTTGCAGAAGCACTGTTGGAGCGTCTGTCCAATGTCGGATAATAGGTTCGTCGAATGGGCTCATAACGGTTGCCTGTGTTGTCGCTATTCTTCAATGCTGAGTGCGCCGTTGCTGCCCATTCACGGCCAACGTTAGACGTCTGAAATCATGCCGTCGCCTTCTATCGATTTCGAAGACCAGTTGGAGTTGTTCCGGACAGAGAGTCAGAGCGCCTTACAGTTCTTTTACGCTTGGGACGGCACTCACGCGATTGCTGCAAAGGACAAGGCAGTGGTACGGCTTCTTAACGAGGCACCACTGTTCTGGAATACCACGCTAGGGGCGCTGCAGGCATCAACGTTTGTGGCGCTCGGCAGAGTGTTTGACCCAGACACCAACAATCACAGCGTCACACGCTTGCTAGCGCTCGCGCATGCCAATCTCGATATCTTTTCCAAGGATGCGTTAGCTGCGCGAAAGCGCAAGCTCAGCACAAACGCAGATGAGTGGCTACCCGAGTACCTGAGATCAGTCTACGTTCCCACCAATGAGGACTTCCGTCGGTTGAAACGCCATGTCGCTTTGAGACGCAAGATGTACGAGCAGAAGTACCGCCCGCTTCGTCATAAGGTCTTCGCGCATCGCGGGGTAGCGACGCGAGCCGAAGTAGGCGAGCTATTCGCAAGAGTGGACCTACGTGAACTCCGACAGTTACTCGTCTTTCTGGGCCGGCTATATGAGACGCTTTGGGAGCTGTATTTCAATGGGCACAAGCCCACACTGCGGCCCTCCCGCTTCTCCGTGAGTCGAATGCTTGAGCAAGCATCGCCCAGCCTGAAGAATGGCAATCTGCAAGAAAGGCTGGTAGATGAAGCAAGTCGGTTCTTCAAGCGTCACAGTGCGGACGTCTAACATGGCAGTCGACACGTGAACGTGGTGCGCCTTTGTACTCCGTGCCTCAACAACGCTAGACCGCATAAAGCACACACTCCACGTGACATCCCTCCTTCAAGAACTGCAAGCCCTCGAAGTCGAACTCCACCACCCAGGAGTCCGTTGCAGTCGTGAACGGCTGAATCAACTGCTGCACCCCGAGTTCCATGAGGTCGGTCGCTCCGGTCGGGCATACACCAGAGAAACCATCGTCAGCTTCCTGGCCTCGCAAGAAACTCAGCCTGCGGTGGTGTCTGAAGAATTTACAGTCGCGGAACTGGGTCCAGGGGTTGCACTTCTCACCTATCGCTCAGCGCACCTGGAAAACGGCAACATCTTGGTGAACCACACCCTGCGGTCATCCATATGGGTCAAGACGGACGCAGGTTGGCAACTTCGATACCACCAAGGCACTGCCGCAGCTGAAACTTGGTGAAGTCTCGTCACTGCGCGCGAAGGCGTCCAACGGCAATGCGGCCTACCGTGCCACCTGCGATAACAAAATGGTCCATGTTCACCCACAGTGAATCTCGCGGAATGAGCCCATAAGCCATCCAGCGCACCCACTTGAAGACCCAACGTGTGCTTGACTTAATCCGCGCAAGCAAAGGCTTCAGATAGCAAACGACCATGGGCCAATAGTGGTGCAGGTAGCCACCCAATAGCAGCAGCACCAAATCTGCACCCAGAAAATCGAGGATGAGCAGAAAAGCCCGTATCTCAGGGTTACCCGCCACGATGAGCAGCGCGACGACGGTGATCGCCAGCGACTTGGTTTTCCAGTTGAATTTGCGCATTGAGAATATTTCAGTTGGGCGAAAGCGCTGGGTCCGCAACGGAACCGGTGGACAAAACCTTCAGGTCACTGTTAAACACAACCGTAAATATCTTGGCGTCCGACCCGTTGGGCCCGTCCATATAACGCCAGTCGTAGTGCCAGACCTTCTTCAACTCGTACGGCGTCATCTTCATGGGTTTGCCCAACATCCGGCGCACCGTCTCCATGGGCATTCCGGGTTCTATCTTGGCAAAGACATGGGGCGCTAGCACCTGGCGCAGCGCGGTCATCTTGCCGTCTGGCCCGATGGTGATCATGTAGTTCTTGGCACCGGCGGGCTGGCGGTTGTACTCAAAAATGCGGGCACCGTTTTCACCGTCCCACACCTTTTCGGGCTCGCCAAATTTCATCTTGACATCGCCTTCGGTGGCAACGCCTTCTTCCAGCTCGGCGATGCGCTGGTTGTCGCAGGCGGTTGTGAACAATGCTGCGGCAGCCACGGTCAGGCAGAGGCCTAACCGACCAATGGACGGAAGAAACGGGTGGGACAAAAATTTCCCGGCAAACACCTCTCAAAGAAAACACCGGCTGGCCACAGGAGCGACTGCTCCCGTTGAACGAGGCTGAGTATGGCACCGCAGGCAAAGCACCTTGCCGCTTTGTGCCCGCCCTGACGGCATAATCCCGACATGCCCTCCACCATCACCCAGCTGCTTGCCCCACACGGCCCCGTAGTGGCAGCGATTCGTGCGCGTTTCCCCAACGCCATGGCGGTATACGCCTTTGGCAGCCAAGTGCAAGGCACGGCCGGACCGGAAAGTGATTTGGACCTGGCGGTGCTGGTGGCTGGTTATGCCGACCCACTGGCGTTGTGGGATTTGGCGACGGGCAACCTGGCCGATGTGGTGGGTTGCCATATAGATCTGCTGGACTTACGCATCGCCTCCACTGTCATGCAATACCAGGTCATCACCACGGGCCAACGTCTGTGGTCCATCGGACTGCCTGTGGACCTGTTTGAGACTTTTGTCTTGAGTGAAAAGACTGCTTTGGACGAAGCACGTGCGCCCTTGCTGGCAGACATTCAACGCACTGGAAAGTCCATGGCGGCTGATGACGTATTGATCAACAAATCCGTAACCGTAGAGCGTCATGGCAAAGCTGGATAATCGACTCATGCAAACTTCACTGACCAGCCAGCTCCCATCCATTGCCTCTCTGTGTGAGCGGTATGGCGTGGTGCACATGGAGCTTTTTGGTTCAGCTGCAGGGTCTGATTTCAATTCAGATTCCAGCGACTATGACTTCTTGGTCGAACTCGACAAGCAGGCACCTGGCTCCCTCGCGCGGCGCTGGATTGACCTGGCAGAAGCGCTTGAGAAACTACTGGGGCGCCATGTTGACTTGGTAAACCCCAACTACATCCGCAATCCGTACTTCCTGCAGACTGTCAACCAAAGCCGTACCCTTGTCTATGACCGACAAAATTCCCAAGCTGCTGTTTGACGCACTGGGCGCCATTGCGTCGGCACAGGAGTTCATCGCTGGTTACTCCATTGCGCAGTACATGGACGACAAGATGCGCCGTTCAGCTGTGGAACGGCAACTGGAAATTCTGGGCGAAGCCTGCTCGCGTATTGCTCGAATAGAGCCCGCCCTCATTGAACAGGTACCCAATCTGAAACTGGCCATTGATCTGCGCAACCGCATCATTCATGGGTACGATGCGGTAGACGACGAAATCGTCTACCTGACCGTCTCGGAAGATTTGGATTCGCTAAAAGTCGATCTGGCTGCGCTATTGGCTGCCCGCAAATGACTCCCTAACCCTGCCTAGGCGCACTCACCGGAATGTGGATGGTGACCGTGCAGCCTGCCCCCGGTGCGCTGTGCACGTCGATCGTGCCGCCCAGCGGGCCTGTGACCTGGTTGTGGCAGATGAACATACCAAGCCCATTGCCCCCTTTGCCAAACTTCGTCGTGAAGAAGGGGTCAAACACGTGCTTCACCACCTGCTCTGGCATGCCCACGCCGTTGTCCTTGTAGACGATGGCAATGGTGGATGCCTGCAGGCTCGCCTTGATGGAGATACGCCCGTCGCTGCGGCCTTCAAAACCATGCAGCAATGAGTTTTTGACCAGCGAGTCGATGACGGTGACCAGTGAGTCGGGGTAACCGTCCATCATCAGGTCAGCCGGTACGTTCAGGTCAACCTCCACATTGCAATCGCCTGATTTGCGGATCGCCAGATTCAGCGCGGTGCCCAGCACGTCTTTCAAATCAAACACCATGCGCGACGCCTGCGATTGGCTCACCGCAATCTGTTTGAAGTTCTCCACCAGCCCTGCGGCACGCGTCAGACTTCTGATGAGCAGCTCCATGCCTTCATGTGTGGCGGCCAGGTAGCTGTCCAGGCGCGAGCGGCGCAGGCCGCCCGTCTCCACCTCGGCGGCCAGTGCCGTCACGTCCGACTGCATCGTGGATGCCACGGTGACACTGTTGCCGAGCGGGGTGTTGAGCTCGTGCGCCACAGCCGAGACGATGGACCCCAGTGCGGCGAGTTTCTCCGACTGCACCAGCTTGCTCTGGGTGAGCTTCAGTTGGGAAAGTGATGCGGTCAACCGTTCGGTCGACTCTGCCAATGACTGGGTGCGTTGCTGCACACGCAGGTCCAGTTGCTGGTTGAGTGCCCGCAGCTTGGATTCAGCCTCGATCTGCACGGTGATGTCTCTTGCAATGCCCAAAAATCCGATGACGGCACCATCACCACCATGGACCGCGCTGACCGCCAGCGACACCTGGATGTGCTTGCCATCCTTCTGCACATAGGTCCAGTTTTTGATCTCGGATTGACCGTCCAGCGTGTTCGCGACAAAAACTTCAAACCCCTCAACCACGCGGCCATGTTGTGCGCTCAACTCCAGCGACCGGGTCCGCATTTCGCCGGGCACATGGAAAAGCGCGGGGCTTATACCCATGACTTCATCGGCGTGGTAGCCCAGCATTTTTTCTGCGCCCGAGTTGAATACGTCAATATTGCCTTCGGTATCGGTGGCGATGATGGCAACCTCCAGCGCAGAGTCAAACAAAGCCTGCAGGCGGCGGTTGAGTTTGATGACCTGGTCCACCAGCCGCACGTTGTGCCCTTCCGAGACCACCAGATCGGATTTCAAAAGGTCGCGGGCGGTCGACACCTCGGACACCAGAATGCTGCCCACCAGGGAGCTGTTGATTTCTTCACGCACCAGCTCAATGCGGTATGGCGGCAGGGTGGTGATGTCCAGGATCAGGTAGCCATAGTGTTCGGAGTATTGAAACAGGGGAAACAGCGCCAGGCTTTGGTGTCCGGAGCGGGCAAAAACATCCACAGGAAGGATGTCGACCGTGGGAAACGGGACATGCAGGCCCTCCCGTTGCCGCACGTAGTTGTTGGTGGCAAATATGAGTTGCGACTGGGCTGGCAAGCGGTCGACAAAGGCATCGCGCAAGACCACCGGGTCTGTGTACAGCACCAGATACACCGTAGGAATGGACAGCCGCACCATGGCCGCTTCAATCAGGTCCAGCATGGCGTCGCGGTCAAAGCCGGACATATGCCTTTTTAAGAAACCCAGGTCCTGCAGGTCGAACTCCGACGAACCCTCCAGCAGCTTGACCCGCACGTTGTAGACATTCTGGGCGTTGGTCAGCACGATCTGCCCGCGCAGCAGTGTTTTTCCCAATAGCGGCAGTGGCTGCACAAATGCCGATGGATGGGTGCTTGCGTGGTGGTGCAAAGCCATCAGCAGATCCTGCAGCTGGCCCAGCACACCAGTTTCGGCCAACGTGGCGTTGGCAATTTCGCTCAGTGCGCTCAGAAAGCTTTCCTCGTCGCGCTTCAACGCTTCGAGCAGACGGTCGGCATGGGCGCGGTACATGTCGGCCTGTTCGGGGACGATGTTCAAGCCGTCCAGTAGGTCGCCAGTTTCCGTGTGGCTGCTCTGCACGGCGGGCAGTGGCCGCGGTTTCTTGTCCACCACGATGCAGCCACAGGTCTGCCGGATGATGGCGCGTGTTGGCACACTCACAACCGATGGCGCACGTTTCAGCTCGACCCGTTCCCTGACCAGCGCGAAGGCAGCGTCCACCAAAGCCTGGAAGGGCTGCCCCACCGTGGTCAGCGGCAGCCCCTGTTTGGCAAACGCCAGCACGTCATCAAAACCGGTGACCGCAACGTCCTGGGGCACGCGCAGGCCCCGCTCCACCGCAACCGCGATGGCCGCATGGGCCATGCCGTCGTTGGCACACACCAGCACGTCAAACGGGATCTTCTTGTCCAGCAACCGCGCCATGGCGACGCGACCTTCGGCCTGGTTGAAGTTGCCGGTGACGGCCAGTTCCGGGTCAAAGGCAATGCCACTCTCGGCCAGGCAACGCAGAAATTCGTCGAACCGGTCCTCCGCATCCTTGGTGGACGCTATGCCTTTCATGAACGCAAAGCGTTTGTACTGGTGGTCCTGGATCAGGTGTTGCATCAGTGGCCGAAAGCCGGCCCGGTTGTCGATCAGAACCGACGAGGTTCCCGCCATGCTGAAATTGAGGTTGACAAGGGGGATGGGCGCGTATTGCCCCAGAAACTGGATGCACTCGTCATGCGAGAGGTGGTGCTGAAAATGCTCGGTGGCACTGATCACCGCGTCGAACTGGTGGCTGCGCCCAAATCCGAAAAGTATGTTGAACTGGCGTTCGAAATTGGTGGTGGCTTTGGCGATGTGGCCCGGAATGAAGAACAGCTGAAAACCGCTGGACTGGCTCGCTGCGTTGAAGCAACCGACCAAGGCGCGCTGGAAATAATCGTCGAGTGTGTCAATAAGAATCGCTACGCGAATTTCCTTGTTGGCCAAACTAGCTTCCTTCTCTTGCAATCGGTCGGATGACGGGCGCCTTCGGCATGCTAGTCGCAGGTAGCAACGCTAGTCAAGTTGCGGCCAACCCTAGCGGCATAATCCCGGCATGTCAGCATCTTTGCTGCACCGTGGCATCCAACTTGCTTGATTCGCCGTATCTGGCCCAACCAATGGAAATCCCAACCATGTCTTCTCTGCACTCCATCGGCAGCACTGCCCCCGCGGTATCCAAAATCCACATGATTGGTGGCGAAAAAGGCGGTGTGGGCAAGTCCATGGTGTCGCGCCTGCTGGCGCAGTATTTCATCGACAAGGACATTCCCTTTGTCGGCTTTGACACCGACCGCTCACACGGAGCGCTGCTGCGCTTTTACAGTGATTACGCATCCGCAGTGCTGATCGACCGCTTCGAGGCACTGGACCACATTGTCGAAGCTGCGGTAGAGCTGCCCGGCGTGCGGGTGCTGGTAGACCTTGCTGCGCAGACACATGAGCCACTGGTGCGCTGGATCGACGATTCGGGCGTGCTGAACATGGCCGACGACACCGGCTTCACGCTGCACTACTGGCATGTCATGGACTCGGGGCGTGATTCGGTCGACCTGCTGACGCGCCTGCTGGACCGTTATGGCAAGAACCTGAACTACGTGCTGGTGCTGAACCAGTTGCGTGGCGATGACTTTGGCCAGTTGGAGCGTTCGGGCCAGTTGGAGCGTGCGTTGGGCTTGGGTGCCAAGGTCATCTCCATCAAACACCTTGCGGATGCGGTCGTGCAGAAGATTGACGCCAACAACAGCAGTTTCTGGTCAGCCAAGAGTGACACCTCCGGCGGCGATGCCAGCCTGCGCCTGATGGAGCGCCAGCGCCTCGCCATGTGGCTGCAGCACGCCTACGGCGAACTGGCCAAGGCCGAAGCCTAGGCCGTAGACAGCGCCTGCTGGGTGTGCTGGGGCAAGGTGGCACCCAACACGGCGTCCACCGTCGCCGTCGCCAGCAGTACGGGAGCATGGGCCTGCACATTGCCAAAGATGGTGGCAAAGGCCACATCGGCCGCATCACGCCCTGTGCCAAAACGGATCAACCCCATGGGAATGGCGGTGCCCGATGGGTCAAAAATGTACCAGCGGTCCCCCACAAAGGCTTCCACATAGGCATGGAAATCGGGTGGACCCAAAACGGGGTCGGCGCCATAGTCGGTTCCGGTGGTGAAGCGGGCCGGTATGTTGAGCGCGCGGCACAGTGCCACCATCAAGTGGGCAAAGTCGCGGCAGATGCCGACCTGGCCAATCAGCGTGTCGATGGCGGACGTATTGCTGGTCGAACTGTTCGAGGTAAAGGCTACATGCCTTTGCACCCAATCCCGCACCGCCAACACCCGGCCATAACCTTGCGGCAGATGGCCAAAGTTGTTGCTGGCCAGTTTGAGCAGGCGGTCAGACTGGCAGTAGCGGCTGGGGTAGATGTAGCCCAGCACTTCGGGCGGCAGGGCCTGCACTGGCACTTCGGCAATCTGGTCGGGGTTGGAAAAGTGGTGCGTCAGGTCCACCGTTGCGGTGTACTTCACATTCAGATCACCCTGCTGGGCGTGCAGCCGCATATAGCGGTTGCCGCTGAAGGCGTCGGTGTGGATGTGTGTCTGCACCGGCTGGCTGACCCACAGGTTCTCGAAAGAAACCTGCTGGCTGGCAGTCTGGGCGGCGTGGATGTTGAAAACAAAATCGGCGCCTTGGGCGTCGATCTGGTAATTGAGGGCGAGTTGGAGTTCGATACGGATCATATTGAGGCCCAGTATGCGGGTAAACGCGACGCGCATCTGTGGGCTTGCGCACATACGGACGGGCCGAGGCTTTGCACAATGGGCTCTTCAAATTTAAGGAAGTCCCCCATGAACGCCATCAAACTGGTCGCCATTTTTCTGATCGCCGGCGGTGCCCTGGGTCTGCTCTACGGTGGATTCAGCTATACCAAGGAAACCAGCCGCGCCAATATCGGCCCGCTGACCTTGCAGGTCAAGGAAACCGAACGCGTCAACATCCCGCTGTGGGTGGGGGTGGGGGCAATTGTTGGCGGCATCGTTTTGCTGGTTACCGCCCGCAAGTCTTAAGTCCTATTAAGTCGTTCACCACCGCAAAGGGCAGGTAAGCCTGCCCGGCGCGTAAACGGTTTACGGCATACTTGGGGACAGTGAGCAATCCATCCGAATTACCTGTCCTCGTCCCTGCCGGAGCCGACCAACGCCAGACTGCGCTGGACCACGCGCTGGCGTCCGGAGACGCCGCCCCCGGCCACTTCGACGAACTGCGCGCACGCGTCTCCGCCAACACCGACTCGCCTGAAGATGCTTCCAAATCGATAGCAGGTAGTCCATATACGACGGGGGCTTGGCGCCAATTCTTTGAACATGCCGAGTCTGATGGACTGGGAGACATGAACCTGCGCACGGAGACGCTGGAACGCCAGATCCGTGACAACGGCGTCACCTACAACGTGTATGCCGACACCAATGGGCCCCAGCGCCCCTGGTCACTGGGCCTGTTCCCGCTGATCATCTCCCCGGACAACTGGGAACACATTGAGGCAGGCATCACGCAGCGCATGCGTTTACTGGACCGCGTGATGGCCGATGTCTATGGCCCGCAAGACCTGCTGGCCCAGGGGCTGATTCCCCCGGCACTGGTACATGGACACCCCGGCTATTTGCGTGCCATGCATGGCGTCAAACCGGTGGGCGGTTCGCACCTGCACATTGCAGCCTTTGACCTGGCCCGCGGACCGGACGGCAACTGGTGGGTGGTCTCGCAGCGCACACAGGCGCCGTCCGGCCTGGGCTATTTGATGGAGAACCGGCTGGCCATCTCCCGCCTGTTTCCCCAGGCGTTTGAGAACCTGCAGGTGCAGCGTCTGGCGGGCTCCTACCGCGCGCTGATCGACAGCATGAAGGCCATGAGCCCGGCCGGTCAGCAGGCGCACATTGCGCTGCTGACACCCGGGCCATTCAACGAAACCTATTTTGAACATGCCTACCTGGCACGTTACCTGGGGCTGACACTGGTAGAGGGCAGCGACCTGATCGTGCGTGACCAGCACCTGTTCCTCAAAACCCTGCGCGGCCTGGTGCCCGTGCACGGTCTGCTCAAGCGCCTGGACGACCAGTTCATGGACCCCCTGGAATTGCGCTCCGACTCCACGCTGGGCGTGCCCGGCCTGCTGCAGGTGATACGCGCCGGCAATGTGCTGGTGGCCAATGCGCCGGGCTCCGCCTTTCTGGAGTCTCCGGCGCTGCTGGGCTTTATGCCAGCGCTGGCCAAACACCTGATCGGTGAAGAACTGCTGCTGCCCGCATTGCCCACCTGGTGGTGCGGTGAGCGCTCGGCCATGGAGGCCGTGCTGCCGCGCCTGCACGCCTGCGCGATCAAACCCACCTACCCTGGCTCTGCCGTGCACGGAAATTTTGATGCCGTGCTGGGGCACACGCTGTCCGAGCGTGAACTGTCCGAATGGGCTGGCCGCATTGCCCTGCATGCCGATGACCACACGGTGCAGGACTACATGCCGCTGTCACAAATGCCCACCTGGCAGAAGGACAGTGCGGGCGAAGGCATAACGCCGCGCTCTGTGATGCTGCGCGTGTTTGCGCTGTCGCAAGGGCCCCAGTCCTGGTGCGTGCTGCCCGGCGGTCTGGCCCGTGTGGCCGGTGGCGCTGGTGTCAACGTAGCGTCCATGCAGCACGGCGGCAGCAGCGCCGATGTCTGGGCCATCACCAGCGGCAGCGTGGACAAGACCACCTTGCTGCGCCCTCCACTGACCCCTTCGGTTCTGGCCCAGCGCACACGGCAGGTCACCAGCCGCGCCGCCGAGAACCTGTTCTGGTTGGGGCGTTACACCGAGCGTGCTGAAAACTCGGTCCGCCTGGCGCGGCTGACGCTGGAGAGCCTGGCCGGTGAGGACCAATCCTCCCCTTCGCTCTTGAGCTGGCTGGGCCACATGGCGCTGAACAACAACCTGGTGCTCGCCGGAGTCCCACCCCTGACGCCCGCTCCACAGGCGCGCCGTGTATTTGAGCGCTCACTGATCGCCAGTCTGGGGAGCAGCGACCGGGCCACCAGCGTGGGCTACAACCTGCGGTCGGTGCGGCTGACCGGTGCCGCTGTGCGCGAGCGCCTGTCGCAGGAACACTGGAACCTGATGCAGCGCACCGAAGACGCCTTCTTCCAGAGCTGTGCCCACACACCCACAGGCGCCGACTATTCGGCCCTGCATGCGCTGACAGCCTTGAAGCGTACCAGCGACCACCTAGCCGCCATCACCGGCCTGCAGACCGATCGCATGACACGCGACGATGGCTGGCGCCTGCTCAGCATTGGCCGCCACATTGAGCGCCTGGGTTTCCTGTCCAGCGCGCTTGCCACCGGTTTTGCCACTGGCTCCGTCCACCAGGACGGAGGTTTTGAGGCCATGGTCGCCCTGTTTGACAGCACCATCACCTTCCATGGGCAGTACCAGCAGAGCCACGAGATTGCAGCCCTGGTCGACTTGCTGGTGCTGGACCGGGACAACCCCCGCGCCCTGGCCTGGGTCGCACACACCCTGCGTGGGCGCCTGGCCAAGCTGGCAGGCAGCGCGCCCGACCAGTTGGGCCTGCTGTCACACAGCGTGCCGGACCCCAACCGGTGGCAGCTTGAAACCCTGTGCGAGGCGGGTGCCGATGCCGACTACACGGCGCTGAGCGATCTGTTGCAGGGCTGCGGAGAAGCCGCCTACCAGGTATCCGAAGAAATCAGTGCCACCTATTTCACCCATTCCGGCGAGGCCGGACAAAGCCTGGGCGCCTAGACGCGGTTCACCATGCAGCTGCACATCACCCACGAAACCTGTTACGACTACGTGCCAGCGGTGGACATTGCGCAGCACATGGCCTACCTCAAGCCGCTGAAAACCAGCACCCAGCAGGTGTTGAGCCATACGCTGCACATCACGCCAGAGCCAACGCAGCAGACCTCCATGCTGGACGTGTACGGAAACACCCGCGCATTCTTCTCGCTGCAGGTGGCCCACCACCAGTTGCATGTGGTTGCCCGCAGCCTGGTGTCCACCCAGACGCTCCCGCCATGGGACAACGAGGCCCCCTGGGAACAGGTGCGCGAGCGCTTTCGCTACAGCGCCCGAACGCCTTACGACGCAGCTGCCGAGTTTGTGTTTGCCTCACCCTACGTGCCACGCCATACCCATTTTGCGGACTATGCGCGCCCCAGTTTCAGCAACGAGCCCACACTGCTGCTGGCGGCCCGCGACCTGATGCAGCGCATCCACCACGACTTCACCTACGAGAGCCACAGCACGGAAGTCAACACCCCCGCCTTGCAGGCTCTGGCACAGCGCAAAGGTGTGTGCCAGGACTTTGCCCACATCATGATCGCCTGCCTGCGCGCCTACGGCGTGCCTGCACGTTATGTGAGCGGCTACCTGCTGACCCACCCGGCCCCCGGCCAGCCACGCCTGGTGGGCAGTGATGCATCCCACGCCTGGGTATCGGTCTACCTGCCCGATGCACAAGACGGTTCCGTGGGAGGGCGCTGGTGCGACTTTGACCCCACCAACAACCGCGACGGCTGGGGCAGCCCGGGTGAAGACTATGTGACGCTGGCCCTGGGCCGCGACTACGCCGATGTTTCGCCGCTGCGTGGTGTGATCCACGGGGGTGCCAACCATACGCTGCAGGTTGCCGTGACGGTAGAACCGGTAGAGGGCACCGAATGGGTAAGCCAGAGCCAAAATCAAGGCCAGAATCAGTCACAATCGCAGTCACCAGCCCCGTAGAAGATATTGAAAGCTATTATTTATATAGCAACAACATCATATTCGACGGGGGCTACAGCCACTTTTTACTTAAACCACTCAGCCAAGGGGCTACCATGAACGTTTACGACACCCTCTCCAGCCTGGGCATCACATTGCCCCCCGTAGCGATTCCCGCTGCGGCCTATGTACCGTTCATGCAGACGGGCAACCTGGTTTTCCTGAGCGGCCACATTGCCAAGAAAGACGGCAAACCCTGGGTGGGCCAACTCGGCAAAAACATGGCCACCGAAGAAGGCAAGGCCGCGGCCCGCGCCGTTGCCATCGACCTGATGGGCACCCTGCACGCCGCCGTGGGCGATCTGAACAAGGTTAAACGCATCGTCAAGCTGATGTCCCTGGTCAACTCCACCGGCGACTTCACCGAGCAGCACCTCGTGACCAATGGTGCCAGCGAGCTGTTTGGCCAGGTCTTTGGCGAAAAAGGTGCCCACGCACGCAGTGCCTTTGGCGTAGCCCAGATCCCCTTGGGCGCTTGTGTCGAGATAGAACTGATCGCCGAACTGGCCTGATCGCGGTACCAGCCGTCGCGCATGCGACGACCGGCAGCTCCGGGCCGCTGCACGGTCATTTCTTTCCCGGGCTGAAACTGGCACACTTCTGCCATGCGTGTGAAATGTTTGGCTCTGCTGCTCTATGCGCTGGCGCTGGCATTCACACCGCCGGCTGGCGCGGCCGCCTCTCCCCCGGTATCCAATCCCAATTTCCCGGTTCTTGAACTGGGCGAAGACAGTCCCGGGCGTCTGGAAGTCGGCCCCCGCATGGGCGTTCTGGTGGACAACTCGCGAAGCCTGGGCCTGGAACCGGCCAAAGCTGCCGCCGGGGATTGGCAGCCCATCCTGCGCCAATCGCCGAACTTCGGATTCACGCAGTCCAGTTATTGGTTCCGCTTCCAGTTGCACAACCGCAGCGCCAAGGTGCTGGCACGGTTCATTGAGCTGCCCATCCCTTTTCTGGACGATGTGCGGCTCTTCCATTTCGTGGGCTCTTCGCTGCAAACCGAATACCGGCTGGGCGATGAACAGGCTTTCGCCCAGCGGGCGGTACGCCACCGCAACTTCGTCATGCCCGTGCAGTTGGCGCCGGGCCGCAACGACATCTACCTGCGCCTGGCCTCCAGCGGAACCATAGAGGCACCGCTGCGCATCTGGGACCCGGTGCAGTTCCACGCAGCCAGCAATGACGAGAACCTGGCCCAGGGCGCGGTGATCGGCATCCTGCTCATCATGGTGGTCTACAACCTGTTTGTGTTTGTGTCCACCCGCGACATCAACTACCTGTACTACATCTGTTTTGTCGCCAGCTACCTGCTCTTCCACCTGACGCTGACGGGCTACACCTTTGCCTATGTATGGCCGCAGGCTGTGCACTGGAACAGCTTTGCCATCTCCACCTTTGCAGCCAGTTCGGCAGTGTTTACCTGCCTGTTTACCGAAAGCTTTCTGAAGCTGCGCAGCTTCTCCAAACCGGCGTTTTACGCAGTGCGCAGCATGATGGTGTGCAGCATGGCCCTGTTTCTGCTGAGCTTTGTGCTGCCGTATGCCTGGACCATACGGGTGGCGGCGGCTGTTACCCTGCCCATCACCCTTACCGCGTTGTTCCTGGGTTACTGGCGCTGGTGGGCCGGTGCCCGTTTTGCACGTTTCTACTGCCTGGCCTGGACGGCCATCCTGATCGGCATTGCGGTGCTGAATGCCACCAAATTTGGCTGGATCCCCATCAACCTCTGGACCGAGAATGCCTCACAGATCGGCATTGTCATGCTGGTGATACTGCTGTCGTTCACACTGGCCGACCGCATCAACAACGACCGTACGCTGCGCCTGAATGCCCAGGCCGTGGCGCTGGGCCATGCACGCCAGGCCCGGGCCAGTCAGGAAGCCTTGATACGCACTAAGGAAGAGGCCAACCGGGAGCTGGAGCAACGTGTGTTGTCGCGCACCAATGACCTGAACGCGGCCATGGAACAACTCAGCCAGGTCAACGCCCGGCTGCAGCTGCTGTCCACAACGGACGGGTTGACGCAGATCGGCAACCGCGCCTATTTCGATGCTGCGGCCATTACCGAGATGCGGCGGGCCGAGCGGCAAAAGGGCCACCTGAGCATCATCCTGCTGGACATTGACCACTTCAAGGCCATCAACGACACGTTTGGCCACCCGGCGGGTGATGCCTGCCTGCGTGCGCTGGCCGACATGCTACGCCCCCGCATCGACCGGGCGGGCGACATTCTGGCCCGTTACGGGGGTGAGGAGTTTGTGATCGCGCTGACGGGGGTGGACCTGGCTGCATCCATCGCACTGGCTGAAGAATTGCGCCGGGCGACCGACCGTCTGCGGGTGGAGTTTGACGGCAAACCCCTGCGTTTCACCGCCAGTTTTGGGGTGGTGTCGGCGGTGCCGAATGCCTCACTCAGCCTCGAAGACCTGGTGGCCGCAGCCGACCGCGCGCTGTATGCCGCCAAACACGACGGACGCAACTGTGTGCGCCACGCCAGCGTAATCTGAGGCGCATCAGGGCATCAGCGCAGCGCCAATGTGTTGTGGTGCTCGGCAGAAACCCGGAACACCGCCACCGACTCCTTCATGCGGTCAGCCTGTTCACGCAGGCTCTCGGCAGCGGCTGCGCTCTCTTCAACCAAGGCGGCGTTTTGCTGCGTCATCTGGTCCAGGTTGCCAATGGCGGTGTTGACCTCTGCAATGCCGCTGCTTTGCGAATGGGCGGCCTCGGTGATCTCGCCGATCACGTCGGCCACGCGGCGCACGGATTGCACGATCTCTTCCATCGTGGCTCCAGCGTCGGTCACCAGGCGCGTGCCGGACTCGACCTTTTCGACCGATGTGTTGATCAGTCCCTTGATCTCCTTGGCCGCCTCGGCGCTGCGCTGGGCGAGGCTGCGCACCTCGCTGGCCACCACGGCAAATCCACGGCCCTGCTCGCCGGCCCGCGCCGCCTCCACCGCCGCATTCAACGCCAGGATATTGGTCTGGAAGGCAATGCCGTCGATGACACCGATGATGTCGGCAATTTTCTTGCTGCTGGCATCGATCTCCTGCATCGTGGCCACCACCTGGGTCACCACCGCGCCACCGCGTTGCGCCACGGTAGAGGCACTGGCCGCCAGTGCGCTGGCCTGGCGCGAGTTGTCACTGCTGTGCTGCACGGTGGCGGTCAACGCGTCCATGCTGGATGCAGTGGACTGCAGGTTGCTGGAGGTCTGCTCGGTGCGTTGGGCCAGGTCGTTGTTGCCACTGGCGATCTCGGCGCTGGCCGTGGCAATGTTATCGGTGCTCAGGCGCACCTGCGCCACCATGCGCCCCAGCGAGTCGTTCATCGTGGCCAGCGAGCGCAGAAGGCTGCCAAATTCGTCCTCGCGCTGGGTACTGATGCGTGAACTCAAATCGCCCTGTGCAATACGCGCCGCGATGTCATTGGCCTGGTCCAGCGGGTCGCGTATGGACCCCACCAACCAGATGGTTCCCGCACAGATCAGGGCTACCACCACGAGCAAGCCCACAATGATTCCCATGCTGTTGGTCTGGCGGCGGCTTTCGGTCTCTGCCTGCACGTCCACCACGCGCTGCTCCTGCATCTTGACCAGTTCTTTTTGCGCGGCGATATAACTGGCCATGGCCGGTAGGTACTGGGCACTGAGGATTTGCATGACCTCGTCCTGCTTGCCCTCGGTTTTGACAGCGTTCGCCTTTTCCCGCAGGGTAATCATGGCCTTGCGCAGGTCCGCAATTTTTTGCAGCTGCGCCTTGTCTGCATCGGTCAGGGGCAAGGCATCCAGCTGCTTTTGCATTTCGGAGATTTCCTTGCTGGTCCCGGCTACCGCTTCCTTGAACGCAGCGGGAACTGCAGGATCGCTGCTGATCAGGATGGCATGGGTGCGTGAGGCATTGGTCTCCGTCAGTCCGTTCCAGCGCGTGGTCACCTGCACCATCTGGTAGGCCACCATCTGCTGGGCACGCCCCTCGGCCAGAATGCCGGCACTGCGCACCAACCCGGCACCTGCAATGGTGACCAGCAGCGCCAGGATCAGTCCTATAAAAAACCACAGTTTGGCGGCGATTTTGAGGCGGTTGAGGTTCATGTTGTTCGTGCTCCTGTGTTGCGCCAACGATTCTTGTATCGATCTTTGACTGAGAATAGCACCATAGTTGTGCAAGGTCCAACCCCGGACAGGCGCATGCGCGACGATTCAGGGCAGGCGCGCAATACCTTGATCCATCACGGCGTGCACCTGTGCTTCGGTGACGCGCCGGGGTGCTATTTCGGCCAGCGGCAGCAACACAAAGGCGCGTTGCCACATGCGGGGATGGGGAATGTCCAGTGTCGCACTCGACACCTGTGCGTCCCCATACAAGAGGATGTCCAGGTCCAGCGTGCGGGGTGCGTTGCGGTAAGACCGCTCCCGGCCCGCTGCCGCCTCAATGCCCTGCAGGCAAACCAGCAGTTCGGGCGCGGTCAGGGTGGTGTGGATTTCGACTACAGCATTGGTGTAGTCGGGCCCGCTGGAATCCATGGGTGCCGTGCGGTAATACGACGACTGCGCCGTGACCGTGATGCCGTGGTGCGTGCCGAGTTGCTGCAGCGCGTGGTCCAGGGCGGTCGCCGGGTCACCCAAATTGGCACCTAAGCCTATATAGGCGGTGACGGGGTCATGCATGGGAGACCCGATTAACTGCCGGAGTCGCCCCCGCCACCATCCGCATTGCCACCAGCGCCCTTGGCCGCACCAGTGCGGCGGCGGCGGCGGCGTTTGCGTGGGGCTCCGGCGTCACCTTCGCCAGAGGCACCCGCAAACTCGGGCGCGGCCTGTGCGGCTGGCGATGCACCGGCGGCCGGTGTTACACCATCGCCGCTCGAAGCATCTGCCCGCGGCACACGCGCGACGCGGGCCGGGCGCTGGCGCTTTTGCTGCTCTTCGCGCACCTGGTCCACCAGGTCCTGGCGCAGGTTGTCGTCGGCCATGCTGAACTCTTGCCACCAGTCGGCCAACACTTCTTCGACCTCACCAATGTCCGAGCGCAGGCGCATGAAATCAAAGGCCGCACGGAATCGTGGCTGGTCCACCATGCCAAACGGTGTGCTGCCGACACGCTTCTCGAAGCGGGGCTGCATGACCCAGATCTCGCGCATGTCGCCGGCCAGCTTGCCGCCGCCGGAAACATCGCCAATACGGTTGTGGAAGACTTCGTCGATCGCATCCATCAGCGCGGGATGCGAATGCTGGCGCTGCTCCAGGCGGCGATTCCAGCCATCACGCACATCGGCCCACAACACGCAGGCCAGCAAAAAGCTGGGCGCCACGGGTTTGCCTTCGCCCACGCGGCGGTCAGTGTCCTTGAGTGCGGCGTTCACAAAGGGCTGGTCTGCGCGCTCCACCACCACATCCAGCAGCGGGTAAATGCCGCGGGCCATGCCCAGCTTTTTCAGTTGCTCAATGGATGCCAGCGAATGCCCGGTTTGCAGCAGCTTGAGCATCTCGTCAAACAGGCGGCTCTGCGGCACATCGGCCAGCAATTCCTGCGACTTGACCAAGGGCGCGGCCGTCTTGGACTCCAGCGCAAAACCCAGCGGGCTGAGCTTGGCGGCAAACCGCACGGCACGGATGATACGCACCGGGTCTTCGCGGTAACGGGTGGCCGGGTCGCCAATCATGCGGATGACGCGGTTCTTCACGTCCTTGAAGCCATTGTGGTAATCCACGACGATCTGCGTTTGCGGGTCGTAGTACATGGCGTTGATGGTGAAGTCACGGCGCACCGCGTCTTCTTCCTGCGGGCCCCAGACGTTGTCGCGCAACACACGGCCGGTGGAATCCACCGCGTGTTTCATGCCTGCCAGTTCGCTGCGACTGGTTTTTTCGTTGCCGGCCACCTGTTCGGCTGCGGCATTGTCCAGGTAGGCGCGGAAGGTGGAGACTTCAATCACTTCGTGTTCACGGCCGCGGCCGTACACCACGTGCACGATGCGAAAGCGCCGGCCGATGATGAAGGCCCTGCGGAACAGGCCCTTGACCTGCTCGGGTGTGGCGTTGGTGGCGACGTCAAAGTCCTTGGGCCGCAGGCCGACCAGCAGGTCACGCACCGCGCCGCCGACTACGTAGGCTTCAAAGCCCGCGTCCTGCAGAGTGCGAACCACGTTGATGGCCCGTTCGTCCACCAGATTGGGGTCTATGCCATGGGTTTGCACCGGCACATCCACCCGTTTGCCAAATTTGGCCTTCTTGCTGGCCGCGCCGCTGGAGGTTTTGCCCAGCAATTTATCGATAAATTTTTTGATCATTCTTTTCTCATGCAGAACGGTTTGCCGTTCCTTCCATGGCGGGCTTGCGCCCGCCCTTCTCTCTCAGTCAAAACAGGTCAAGTATGCGCCATCCGCGCTGCTGGGCCAACGCCCGCAGCCGCTCATCGGGGTTGGTGGCGACCGGCACCGTGGCTTTTTCCAGTAGCGGCAGGTCGTTCATGGAGTCCGAGTAGAAGGTGGTGTGCACGGTATCCCAGCCCAGCCCCCGTTCTTTCAGCCAGGTTTCGACCCGCACCACCTTGCCCTCGCGGAAGGACGGAACACCCCGGATAGCGCCGGTGAACCAGCCATCGCCATCGGCAGCGGGTTCACGCTCCAGCTCCACCGCAATCAGTTCGTCCACACCAAATGCCTGGGCAATCGGTCGGGTCACAAACTCGTTGGTGGCAGTGACGATGGCCACGATATCCCCCGCCGCCTGGTGCTGGCGCACCAGCTCCAAAGCCTGGGGCATTATGACATTCTGGACCGTAGCCCCCATGAAATCAGCATGTGCCGCTATTGAATTAATAGCGCCTTGCTGCCGGATGGCTTCCGTGGCAAAGCGCACATAGGCCTGCACATCCAACGTGCCGGCCTTGTAATGGGCGTAAAAGTCGTCGTTCTGGCGTTTAAAGTCTACCGGGTCCACCCAACCCTTCTGGATCGTGAACTCGCCCCACGCGTGGTCCGAGTCAATCGGCATCAGCGTGTGGTCTAAATCAAATAAGGCAATACGGGTCATCAATGGTTGTCCATCATGGATTTGATCAGCGGTATGGTGATGGCGCGCTGGGTTTGCAGGGCGTAGCCGTCCAGCAGCTCCAGCAGCTCCATCAGGCTACCCAGGTCACGGCTGAAGCGAGTGAGCATGAAATCCATGACCTCGTCGCTCAAAAACACGCCCCGCGCATCGGCCGCCTGGCGCAACACGGCCCGGCGCTCGGTCTCACTCAGCGGCTGCAGGCTGAACACATGTCCCCAGCCCAGGCGGGTGCGCAGGTCGTCGCGCAATTTGAGCTCTACCGGTGCATATTCGCCAGCCGCCAGCACCGGACGCTGGAGGGTCTGGGCGTTCACAAACCAGTTGAAGGCGGCGTGCTGCTGTGCTGCGGTGTATAGGTGCACATCGTCCAGCAGCACAGCGGCCCAGGATTCGTTGAACTCTGGCGCCTCCAGCACCGATGCGTCCAGCCAGCCCACGCGGGCGCCCTGTTCACGCAAGGCTTCCCGGGCTGCTTTGAGCAAATGGCTCTTGCCACTGCCCGAGGGGCCCCACAGGTAGCTGGGCACCGGTGAACGGTTGCTGGCACTGGCCTTGGCGCCCACCCACAGCTCCAGATGGCGCAGCGCGGCCAGGTTGGGGCCGGCGCAGAAGTTGGCCAGAGAGGGGCCAGTCGACAGCCCGATATCCAGTGCCATTTGCTTCATCATGGTGGAAACCAGTCAGCCCTGGTACAGCCCGCTGGCCAGGTAACCGGTGCGCACGCGGCGTATCGCCACCAGCAACACCGCACTGACCGGCAGCGCAATCAACACACCGACAAAACCAAACAACTGGCCAAACGCCAACAAGGAAAATATCACGGCCAGCGGATGCAAACCGATGCGTTCACCCACCAAACGGGGTGTCAAGAACAAGCTCTCCACCAACTGCCCCGCACCATAAACCACAGCCACCATGATGACGGTGTAACCCAGACCGGATGCGGCAGAAAACTCCAGCAAACCGGCCAGCGCTGCCAGCACCAGACCTATGCCAAAGCCCAAATACGGTACAAAAATGGCCAGCCCGGTAAAAATGCCGATGGGCAGCGCCAGATCCAGGCCAAACAGAGCCAGACCCACGCTGTAAAACACCGCCAGTATCAGCATCACCAGCAATTGGCCGCGCAGGTACTGGCCCAGCACCGAATCCGCCTCGGCCATGAAACTGTCGGTGGAGCCGCGCAAGCGCGGCGGAATCAGATCCCGCACCTGCCCAACGAGGCGGTCCCAGTCCATCAGCAAATAGAACAGCGCCACCGGGATCAGGATGGCGTTGCCTATTACAGAGAAGGCCACACTGCCACCCAGCTTCAGCGAGGCCAGCAGCGAACCCACCACATCCTCCACATTGCCGTTCAGATGGGTCAGCACAAACGACTTGATGCTGGCGACATCCAGCGAAACGTGTATGCCAAATTGCGCCAGCCAGGGTTTGAGCGTGGTGCTGACACTGTCCATCAGCACAGGCAGTTGCTCACGCAGCAGCGGCAGCTCCTTGGCGACGATGGGCACCATCAGCAGCAGCACGGCCAGCACCGCCACGATGAACACCAGCTCCACTACGACCACGGCCAACATCCGGGGAATGCGGCCACGGCCCAGGTCGTCCAGCCAGTCCACCATGGGCGTCAGCGCGTAGGCCAACACCGCCGCCACCACAAAAGGCGTCAGCACCGGCGCCAGCAGCCACAGCACACAGGCAAGCAGCGCGGCGATCAGGCTCCAGGCAGCAAAAGTTTTTTGGGGAGGTGTGAATTGCATACAGAAAGGTCAGGGCAAGCCCGTAAAATCTAGGCAAATTCTATCGGGCTCGCCCAGGCGATCACGGCCCACCCTTCCAAATGACCGATTCAAGCACTCCCACTCCCCTGTCCTACAAAGCTGCCGGTGTTGATATTGACGCCGGCGACGCCCTGGTTGAACGCATCAAGCCCCTGGCCAAAAAAACCATGCGCGAGGGCGTGCTGGCCGGTATCGGCGGCTTTGGCGCGCTGTTTGAAGTGCCCAAGCGCTACAAGGAACCGGTGCTGGTGAGCGGTACTGACGGCGTGGGCACCAAACTCAAGCTGGCGTTTGAGTGGAATATGCACGACACCGTAGGAATCGACCTGGTGGCCATGAGCGTCAACGACGTGCTGGTGCAAGGCGCCGAACCCCTGTTCTTCCTCGACTATTTCGCCTGCGGCAAGCTGGACGTGGACACGGCAGCTGCCGTCATCGGTGGCATTGCCAAGGGTTGCGAGCTGTCCGGTTGCGCGCTGATCGGCGGCGAAACCGCTGAAATGCCCGGCATGTACCCGGCCGGTGAATACGATCTGGCCGGTTTGCGGTCGGCGCGGTCGAAAAATCCAAGATCCTGACCGGCAAAGAGGTGAAACCCGGCGACGTGGTGCTGGGCCTGGCCAGCCACGGTGTGCACTCCAACGGTTTCAGCCTGGTGCGCAAATGTATCGAGCGCGCAGGCGCTAACGCCCCCGCCACGCTGGACGGCAAGCCCTTCAAACAGGCCCTGATGGAACCCACCCGCCTCTACGTGAAGAACGTGCTGGCCGCGCTGGCTGCCCACCCGATCAAGGCCCTGGCCCACATTACCGGTGGCGGTTTGCTGGAAAACATCCCCCGCGTGCTGCCCGACGGCACGGCCGCCCACCTGAAAAAGGGCAGTTGGCCGCAGACCGAGCTGTTTGCCTGGCTGCAAAAGACGGCCGGTATCGACGACATCGAAATGAACCGCACCTTCAACAACGGTATTGGCATGGTGGTAGTCATTGACGCCGCCAGCGCCGAGGCCTGTGCCCAGACATTGCGCGCGGCGGGCGAGACGGTTTACAGCATTGGCGTGATTACCGAACGCGGTGATTCTGCGGCCGTAGTGGTCGCCTAAAAGTCCGGTCGCCGAACGCGCGGCTGGGGTTGCGCCCCAGCCACTGCTAGGATATTTATAGCTGCAAACCCCCGTAGTTACTGGACTTATCGCGATTTTTGATCCAGAATCCGCCCATCCAATGGTGGTGAAACGGATGTTATGCCGGTAATCGCAGTGATCAATCGCAAGGGTGGCAGTGGTAAAAGTACCATGGCCACCCACCTGGCAGCCTGGCTGGCACGCCAGGGCGCGGCTGTCATGCTGGGCGATGTGGATCGCCAACAGTCCACCCGCACCTGGCTCAAACGGCGCAGCCCCACGCTGCCAGCCATCGCCCCCTGGACCATAGACCAAAAGAATGTTTTGAAAGTGCCCGTGGGCGTGACCCACGTGGTGCTGGATACCCCGGGCGGCATACATGGCTTTGAACTGGCCAAGGTGGTGATGGCAGCCCACGCCATTTTGGTCCCGGTGTGCCATTCGGTGTTTGACCGTGAATCCGCTGCCGCCTGTATTGCCGAATTGATGGCCCTGCCCCGGCTGGCCAGCGGCCGCTGCAAGCTCGGCGTGGTCGGCATGCGCATCGACGCCCGCACCCGAGCGGCCCAAAATTTGCAGGAATGGGCCCAGGAGCTGAACCTGCCGTTTCTGGGGGTTTTGCGTGAAACACAAACCTACGTACGCAGTCTGGACAGCGGCCAGACCATCTTTGACCAGCGCAGCACGGCGGTACAGGCCGATCTGGCCCAGTGGGAACCTATATTGCAATGGCTACAACCGGTGACCCAGTTCCCGCCCACACCAGCGCCCGTTGCTGCGGCCACCCCCTCCCAACCGGCCGTCGGCATTTGGGAGTCCGCATTGCCGTCCCCGGTTGAGCCCATCCCGGTAATGGCCCGGTCACTAGCGGGCAGTGATCGGCTCCCGACCTCACGCGCACCAAGCCTGATGCCGGCGCAAGAGTCGCTGGTCCATGGCAGCCGCTTGACGGTGTTTAACCATGCCTCTGCTCTGGACCACACAAGCACTGCGGCGCTGCCCCCTGCCCGCTTGGCCCGTGAAATGCAGGGGCTCGATGCGCCTGCCCGGTTCCTGATACGCCAATAGCTACGGCCCTGGGACGCAAAATCCGGCCGGCGCGTGCCTGGAACTGGGACAGTTCGCAGCCTGCACCGCGTTTCATTCGCAAAAACAAACAGTCCTTCGCGTCGACACGCCGCTCGTCACATTCGTGATGCAAATTGGCTTCTGTGTGCCTACATTTCACCCATCGGACCGCTGTGGCCCGCCTACCGGAGAAGACCATGCTGCACAACTACCACACCCAATTCAAGCTTGTTGCCCTCACATTTGCCGCGGTCATGACACTGGCCGTCAACGGGTCCCTGTTGATGCACTTTGACGATATGGCACAGGCATCCGCATCGCCCACGGCAATCACCTTGCCAACGGTAACCGTCTACGGTCGCCAGGCCTGATGCACACCAAGGGACACACCATGTATTCCATCAGTCCACGCACGCTGTCCGCACTCTCAACCTTGGTATTCGCTGGTGTCATTGCGTTGGCGGTCACCCCAGTCCAGGCCGGGGATTGGTTTGGCAACAAAACGGTTGCTGCCTCCGGCAATGCCAGCAGCGTCAAACGCGAGTTGGCTACCTTCCACGACATTGCGGTCAGCCTGAACGGCAGGATCGAGTTGATCCAGGGCACTGTGGAAGGTGTCGTGGTTGAAGCCGACGACAACCTCCTGCCCTTGATAGAGACCGTGGTCAAGAACGGCCAACTCCGCATCCGCACTGCCAAGGGTGTGAATTTGCCGGGCAACGCGAAAATCAAAATCACAGTCCATGCCCGCAACATCGACACACTGTCGCTGGCAGGCTCCGCCGATCTGACAGCAGCACGCCTTGCCTCACCAAAATTGGCGGGCAATATTGCCGGCTCCGGCAGCATCACGATCAAGGACCTGCAAAGCGATGATCTGTCGGTGTCCATCGCAGGCAGCGGCAGCTTCGAAGCCCAGGGCACGGCCAAAGCCATGGACGTGAGCATTGCAGGCTCAGGCGACGTCAGCACCGCAAAGCTGTCAACTCAGGACGTGAAGATCAGTATTGCGGGATCGGGCGACGCCATTGTGTGGGTCCGCAAAGCGCTGAGCGTCAGCATCGCCGGCTCGGGTGAAGTTCGCTACTACGGCGAAGGCAATCTGCGCGAAGCGTCCACGATGGGATCTGGGCGCGTCAAACAGCTGAGTGCCACCCCACCGGTCTGAGTTTTTATATCTCGCCGCGTACCATTCCCAACAAACGTCCCAGCACTGCGCCGCCATCGGCGCGCAGTCCGTTGTGTTCGTACTCGTTGGTCATCCACAGCCTGATGTTCGGCACCAGGGCTGCCGTTTCTTCCGAAAACTCGCGGTGCACATACATGTCGTCGTAATACACCGCGGCGGCTACCGGCACCATGTTCTGTTTCAGGCGCTCTACGTCGTAGAGCTGCGGCCAGTCGGCCCTCGCGGCCAGGATGTTTGCAGCGTCCTTCAAAGGCCGCAGTTGGGTGTAGGCAGCCAGCATCCACGGGTAGACCATTTCGCCGGTGAATAACACTGGCTCTGCACCGTCCGTTGCAAACTCCGGGAACTCGGCCAACAAGCGCTGGGCCGACCACTGGCTGGCCACGCCCTGTGTGTAGCAGGCCTCGTGCAGCAGCGTGTAGATGGGGTGGGTGTCGAAATTTTGCATCTGCTCCAGATGGAACAGAAAGTTCCAGTTCAGCACGACCTGGCCATCCGCAGCGGTCACAAAGGCCTCTTCCAGCAGGTAGTGCAGGGCCTCATAACCACCGCTCATGCCCAGGTGCAGACCCAACTGCAAAAAGCGCTGCGCGGTCAAGTCGCCACCACCCGGTAAACGCACAGCGTGCTGGCGTAAATGGTCCACGATGCTGCTGACCAGCGCCACGTCACCAGGGTAACGCTCGTAGTACAAACGGTTCTTGTCCGCCACGCGGCGGTAGGTGGCCCGGTATACGTCGTCAGCCGGGCGTGTCAGCGAAGGAATGCCGCCGGTGATCAGCACGTGCTTCAATCCTTCTGGAGATGCACTGAGGTAGCGCATGGCGCAAAACCCGCCATAACTCTGGCCCAGAATGCTCCACGGCTGGTCGCCGATCAGTTGCTGGCGGATCGCCTCAGCATCCCGCACGATGTTGTCGGCCCTGAAGTGCATCAGGTAATCGGCCTGCGCCTGGGCATCACCGATCCCAGCCAGCGTTTGCGCTGTGATGGGGGTGGAGCGACCGGTACCGCGCTGGTCCAGCAGCAGCACCCGATAGTCTTGCAGCGCACGCCCAATCCAGCCACCACCATCCACTGGCCGTGGTGCACCGGAGCCTGGTCCGCCCTGGAAGTAGACCAGGTAGGGAAGGTTTGCATCTTCCTTGCCTGGTGCAACCACCTCGCGTGCGTAAACACTGATGGTCTGCCCGGGCTTGGCGTAATCCAGTGGCAACGCAAACGTATGGTCGCGCAGCACCAGACCGGGAATCCGATGGATAGCCTGCATCACCGTGCGGGAACTCATGCTACTTGCCGGAGATTTCGCGGAAGAACGCCTCGGGAGACGGCTTGCGCTGCAAGAAGGCCTCGACCAGTTCCGACGGCGCCCGCTGGCCACCACTTTCCAGAATCAGTTTGCGGTAACGGGTGCCCAGCCGGGTGTCCATCACATTGTTTCCAAAGGCAGAGCGCATATCCAGCGCCAGCACTTCAGACCACATATAACCGTAATAACCGGCCTGGTAGCCGCCCATCACGTGGCCGAAACCAGCAGGCACCATGGTCCCGGCTTCATAGCCCAGCGGGGTTTTGCCTTCCAGCTCCGCCCAGGTCTGCATGGCATCCACAACGGTAGGTGTGTGCAAGGCCATGTCCCAGGCTGCGTACAGGCGCTGGCGGGCGTACTGGATGCCCTTGCCAAAGGCGCGCGAAGCATTCATGCGCTCCATCAGCTTGGGGTCGATCGGTTTGCAGGTGGGGCATACCTGGGCAAACAAAACCAGCGTCTCGGGGCGGCGTGACCACTCCTCATACATCTGTGACGGTGCCTCCACAAAGTCACGCTTGACGCCGGTGCCGGCGTTCAGCACGTAACGCGTTTTGGACAACACGCCATGCATGATGTGGCCAAACTCGTGGAACAGGGTCTCCAGCTCGTTCTGATCAAAACCCTCACGGTTGAAGTTGGTCACCAGCACCGAGATGGGAGTGCGCCCACCGACCGTGGAGACACCCCGCACCGGGAAGGCTGCCGCGTGTTTGTATTTGCCGTCGCGCGGGAACAGGTCCAGGTAAAAGCTGGACAGGTATTGGCCGCTGGCCGTGTCAAAAACGTCGTAGCCGCGCACATCTGCCTGCCACACGGGCAGGCTCTTGTTGGCCTTGAAATTCACGCCATACAGCTTGCTGGTGACCTGCATCATCCAGTCAATCGTCGGGTCGGTGGGAAACTGGGCGCGCACTGCGCTTTGGTCCACGCTGTAGCGCAGCTTCTTCAGGCGCTGCTGGTAGAAAGACACATCCCAGCGCTTGAGCACCGCGTCCTTGTCACCCGTGTTTGCCACCTTTTCGGCACGCAGCTCGTCCAGCTCCTTGCGCTCCAAAGCCTCGACCTTGCCCTGCACGTCTTCCAGGAAGCGGGTCACCGCAGACGCCTTGCCGGCCATCCGGCGTTTGATGGTCCAATCCGCAAAATTGGTTTCGCCCATCAGTTGCGCCAGCTCCAGGCGCAGCGTGACCGCCTCTTGCAGCAGGCCCAGGTTTTCTTTGCCGCCCCGTTGCTGGAATGCCGTCCAGAACGCCTTGCGGGTGGCTTCCACCTGCACGTTGTTCATGATGGCATCAAACTCGGGGTAGTCCAGGCCAAACAGATAGTTGCCCTGGTCATCCTTGGCACGGCCGGTCAGTGCAGCGGGCAAGACACCCTGCAATTGGGCCTCGGAGAACGCCAGCTTGGTCTTGCTGTCACGCACATTGCGCGAAAAGTCCTGGGACAATTTATCCAGACGCTCGAATATTGCCTTGGCCCGGTCACGCTTGGCGGTGGGCAGGTTGACACCGCGTTCTTCAAAGTCATCCAGAATGCTTTGACGCGCCATGACGTCCACCGGGTCGTTGGTCTTCAGCGCCTTGACGCGCTCAAACAGGGCCTCGCTCTGCAGGTATTCGTTGGGCAGTGCGGACAGCAACAAATCACAGGCTTCCGCCGCCTTGCGCACTTCGGGGTCGGGGCTGGTTTCAGACAACAGGCCAATGGGGCCACCTACATCCTGCAAACCCATGTCCAGCGCATTCCATGCGTGCAGCACGGTTTTTGCATTCACCCGGTTCAAGGGCACTGCCTTGATCTGCTCGATACGGGTGCGGGCTAGTGTTATGCCTTGTTCACACAATTTGGGAATCGCCGCCGCTGTGGGCTGTGTTATCAAGCCGCGCGGAGCGGGCATGGTAGCCGCGAGAACAGGGGGTACAAAACATGCGGCAAGGGCCGCGAGCACCGTGGTTTGAAGCTTCATGGCAATCCTGGAATCGGGTTGAGAATGGGATTGACCGGCAGGTGCCGGCATACCCGCGACCGCCTTCTGGGCGTTCAGGGCTGCGGGATTATAGGCAGCGGAAATTTCGCCGCAGGGCCGGCTTTACCCTAGGAGCGCCGCAGGGCATCTACCCAGTCGGCAATCGCTTCCAGATTGACCTGGTCATCCGCATGCACCAGGTAACACTCCAGGTCTGACAGGGCCTGTTCGATATGGCCCAACTCTGCATGGGCCAGGCCGCGGTCCCGGTACTCGGGCCACGACTGGGGCAGCAAAATCACCAGGCGTTCCTGTACCGCCAGCAGGCGCTGCCAGTCGTTTTGTGACTTGTGGATTTCCTTCAGGTTGCGCAGCATACGGGCGATGATGTCGCGCGACGGTGCCGTTTGAAGGTACAGGCCCAGGGGTGTTTCCAGCTCGTCCAGCAGACCACTGCGCTTGCGGTATGGCTCCAGCCGCTCGGACAGTTCTTCGCGGCTGAGCGATTTGCCCGTCAAGGGGTCGATCACCACTTGCCCCATCGGCAGGTTGACCTTGACCAGAAAGTGTCCCGGGAACCCCACGCCCCGCACCGCCAGCCCCAGCCCTTGTGCCAACTCCATCCACAACACGGCCAATGTGATCGGAATGCCGCGCCGGGTATGCAGCAGCCGGTGGATAAAACTGTTGTCGGGGTCGTAAAAATCGTTGGCGTTGCCGCCAAACCCCAGATCCTGGAAGAAAAACTGGTTGAGCACGCGCAGCTTTTGCACTGGCCCTGTGTCGGTCGCCAGCCGCCTGCGCACGCGGGCCAGCAACTGGTCTACCTCACCCAGCACCGTCTGCACATCCATATCCGGATACTCGTCCTGGGCCAGGCTGACGGCGGCCTCAAACAGCGTGAATTCGCCATCACTCTCCACCAGGGAGGCGAAATACTCCAGCGGCGTGGGCTGGTCAAAGGACAGGTTCATGGTGGCAAACCTTTCAGGTGCTAGCGCCGCAACAGCTGTCGCAGGTTCAGGCCTGCCGCCCAGATAGCTACAAAATAGATAGCAATAGCGCCAGATACGTAGAGGGCTAACCACGCAATTCGCTGAAGCTTCTCGGCTTTCAGGGCCAGCCAGGGTACGGAGCCATTGGCCCACATCAAAAACACCGCAAGCAGCGCACTGGCCGCCAAAACCTGCAACGCAAAGCGGCCCCAGCCCGGCAAGGGAATATAGGTGCGGTTGCGCAAAAGTCCAATCAGCAGCCACAACGCATTGACCATGGCGCCAATGCCAATGGCCAGGGCCAGGCCAGCATGGGCGAGCAGCGGCACGAACACAAAATTCAAGGCTTGGGTGATGACTAGAACGGCAATACCGATCAGGGCGGGGGTCTTGACGTTCTGGCTCGCAAAGTACCCCGGCGCCAACACCTTGATGGCAACCAGACCCAGCAGGCCCGCACCATACCCCATCAACGCCCCCGTGGTCTGAACCACATCCACATCTTTATACAGGCCGTTGTGGAAAATTACCGCCACCAGGGGTTGTGCAAAAGTAATTAGCGCCACGGCACTGGGTACCGCCATCAATACAACCAGGCGCAGCCCCCAATCGATCATGCTCGAAAACTTGGCGGCGTCGTTGGCCGCCTTGGCCGCCGCAAGCTGCGGCATCAGCACAACACCCAGAGCCACGCCCAGCATGGCGGTCGGAAACTCCATCAACAATCCGGCATTGTTCAACCAAGTCACCGAGCCTACGCCCAAATGCGACGCGATTTGTGTGTTGATGATCAAGGAGATCTGGGACACGCTAACCCCCAGCAACGCGGGGCCCATCAGATTTACTATCTTTTTTGTAGCGGGTTGTGCCCACGCGACGCGGGCTGCAGCGATATTCAGCCTGATCTTTGGGGCCAAACCCATGCGCCGCATGGCCAGCAGAATGGCGCCCAACTGCAAAACACCACCCACCATCACACCACCGGCCATGGCGTAAATCGGCTCAACGCCCAGTTGCTGGAACCACGGGGCACCCAGCCAAGCCGCCAGAATCATGGCCACGTTCAGCAAGACGGGTGTCGCGGCGGGAATGGCAAAGTTCTTCCACGTGTTCAGCACCCCTGCCCCCAGCGCCACCAGCGACATGCAGGCTATGTAGGGAAACATCCAGCGCGTCATGACCACGGCGGCTTCAAAACCCTCGGGCTTCAGCCCGCTGGCCAACAGGTAAACCAGGATGGGCGCCCCCGCAATGCCAACCACGCAGGTCAGCAGCAGCGCCACGGTCAGCAGGGTAGCGACCGAATTGACCAATGCTCGGGTGGCTTCTTCGCCGTCTTGTTCCTTGCTGGCGGCCAAAACCGGTACAAAAGCCTGGGTAAAGGCGCCCTCTGCAAACATGCGGCGCAGCAAATTGGGAATACGGAACGCTACGCCAAACGCATCCGTCATGGCGCTTACGCCAAAAGTGGAGGCCATCAGCAAGTCACGCACCAACCCGGTGATACGCGACGCCAGGGTCAGTATGGATACGATGGAAGCGGATTTGATGAGGCTCACCGTGCCAGTGTAGCCCGCATGGATGGCGCCACAGCGCTGGGGGCCGGTCCCCCGATTGCCTGCCCAGACCCAAAATGCTACAATCGCGGGCTTTGCTGGCATCATCCTCAGACACAAGGAATACTTAATATGGCATCTACCAAACCCAAGAAAAAGAACCCACGCCTGGCGTCGGGCCGTAAACGCGTCCGCCAGGACGTCAAAATCAATGCAGCAAACACCTCTTTGCGTTCCAAATACCGCACCGCGGTGAAGAACGTTGAGAAGGCAGTTCTGGCCGGTGACAAGACCAAGGCCACCGAACTGTTTGCGAAGATGCAAGCCGTGGTTGACACCGTGGCTGACAAGGGCATCTTCCACAAGAACAAGGCAGCACGTGACAAGAGCCGCTTGTCTACCAAGGTGAAAGCCTTGGCCCTCGCAGCAGCGTAAAACCTGCACGCCTGATCACTCAGGCACATCGCACGGGCCTCTCGGGGCCTGCCGTTTGCACCGGGTGCGCTGCCAGCAAAGCAAAAAAGCCGTTCATTGAACGGCTTTTTTGTTGCCTGGACAAAACCAC
>JAZKDY010000079.1:0-3454 GCA_040387325.1 Pseudomonadota bacterium
GATGGACAAACAGGCTTCGAATGAATTTTTGGCTTCCACGCGCCATGGTTTTGTGGCCGTGGCAATTGGTGTGGCTAGTGTGCTGGGGGCGATATTCCTGATCACCCGGGCGCCTTCCCTGCCCACGCTGGTGGCCAGTGGCGCTGCCCTGGTGGTAGCGCTGTGGTTTCTCAGCGGTCTTTACACGCTGAACCCCAACCAGGCGGCCCTGCTCAAACTGTTTGGCAGCTACCGCGGTACCGACCGCAACGAGGGGCTGCGCTGGAGCAATCCGTTTTACAGCCGCAGCAAGGTCTCGACCCGGGCCCACAATTTCAACAGCGAAAAGCTCAAGGTCAACGACCTGCGTGGCAACCCCATTGAGATTGCGGCGGCCATCGTCTGGCGCGTGCAGGACACGGCCCGTTGCAGTTTTGACGTGGAAGACTTCGAGTCGTATGTATTGACCCAGGCCGAGGCTGCAGTACGGCACCTGGCCTCCAGTTACGCTTATGACAACCTGTACGAAGATGCGGGCGCCAGTGCGCAGGAGATCACCCTGCGCTCCGGTGGGGAGCAAGTTGGAGCCGCCTTGCGCGAAGAGCTGCAGGCCCGTTTTTCGCTGGCGGGCATTGTGGTGGTGGATGCCAAACTCACCCACCTGGCCTACGCGCCGGAAATTGCGGGTGCCATGCTGCGGCGCCAGCAAGCACAGGCCATCATCGCGGCGCGCAGCTTGATCGTGCAGGGCGCGGTGGGAATGGTGGACCTGGCACTGAAGGGTTTGGAAGAGCGTGGTCTGGTGCAACTGGACGACGAACGCAAGGCGGCCATGGTCACCAACCTGCTGGTCGTGCTGTGCTCGGACCATGACGCCCAACCGGTGGTCAACACCGGTACGCTGTACAACTAAGATCGAAGGACATAACGATGAAAACCCACAGTTTGAAAACCGCACTGGTTGTGCGCGTAACGGTTGCCGTCCTGGCGTTGCTGGCGCTGGCAGGCGTGGCAGGCGCCGATCTGGCGCCCTCGGTGCCGCTGCCCACCTTTCTGCTGAACGCAGCCATGGTTGGCCTGGCGCTGGTTGCCTTGGTAGTGGTGGCGGCTGTCGCGTCCTTGACGGTGTCGCAGTTTGTGCTGCGCAAGGGCGGCACCGATCCCCAGTGGTTCTGGTTTCGCAGCGAGCCCCCGGGCCTGCAGCAATTGCACGCCCAAGCCAAGGCCATGGCGGAGCAGCGGCATGGCGAGCCGTCTTAAGCTCTGAAAATCTGGAATCGGCAGGTTCATGGCAAGCCCTGACAAAAAATCCTTTGCCCTGCGCATAGACCCGGTGTTGTGGGCGCAGATCGAGCGCCTGGCCGCCACGGAATTGCGCAGCGTCAATGCCCAGGTGGAATACCTGTTGCGCGAGGCCGTGCGCGCCCGGCTGGGCAGTGGTGCCAACAAGGACGCCAAGGTGCCCAAAGACAAGGCGTGAGGCGCGCGTGTTCTACAGACGCAAAAAAGCCCGCAATTGCGGGCTTTTGTCTGGCTGCTGACCCGATTACTTGGGTGCAGAGGCAGCCTTCTTGGACTTCTTGGCTTTGGCCTTCTTCTTGGCTGCCTTGGCAGGTGTGGAAGACGCAGCTGCAGGTGCTGGGGCGGCAGCTGGAGTTGCGGCAACTGCTGGGGCAGCTGGAGTTGCGGCTACTGCAGGAGCGGCTGGCTTGGCAGCGGCAGGAGCCGAAGCTGAGTTCATGGCGCCCCCGTGTGAAGCTGCAAATGCACCAGCAGCAAACAAACCGGCGATCAGGGTAGCGAGGACTTTGTTCATTTTCAGTAGCCTTTCAAAGCTTGTGGGTGGTCTCCGGACGGTTGGACCATCCGTTGACCGTTGTGATAGTGCCGCGTGCAACTATAACTTGGTGTCTGCCACGTCCAGCCACTTTTGCCATGGGTTAAACCCTGTAATCAGTGCGCTGGCCAGCAGCACCAGGGCGCCGCCCGCAAAAATGCCGGTGCTGAGCGCCTCGCCCAGGAATACATGGCCCCAGATGACACCGAACACCGGGATCATGAAGGTCGGGCTCATGGCGGCGACGGATGACACATGGGCCAGGATACGGATGTGCATCCAGTAGGCAATGCCCGAGGTCACCACCCCCATGACGACCACGGCCAGCAGCGCCATGGGTGTGAACTGCGCTGCCGGCCAGCTCCAGGCGGCGCCGGGAATCAGCATCAAAAACGACATCGCGTGCAGGCCGGCCGCAATCTGCAGCGGTTGCATGCGGCTCAGGGCCCGCTTCATCAGCGGCGTGGAGAAGCCGTAACAGGCCGAAGCGACCACACAGGCCAGCGCAGCCACATAGACGCCAACCGACGGTTCCACCGGCCCCAGTCCAACGATCAGGCCCACGCCTGAAAACCCGAAAACGCAGCCCACCAGTTTGCGCACCGTCAACCGGTCTTCCTTGAACCAGGCCGAGGCAAATATGCCAAATATGACGGCCGTGGAATTCAGCAGCGCGCTGTAACCCGCGGGCAGTTTGAGTGCGGCCCAGGCGAACAACAGGAACGGCGCGGCCACCGACAGCAGGCCAATCAGGGCCAATTCGCGCCAGTGGCCAGTCGGCCAGCTGTGGCGCATGGCGCGCATCAGCACGGCCAGCGTCAGCGTGGCCATGCCGATGCGCAGTGCTGCCAGCACATTGGGTCCCAGCAAGGGGCTGGCAATGCGGATCAGCATGAAGGAGGCGCCCCACAGCGCGGAGAGCCCTACCAGTTGGGCGAAGTGTTTGGTTTGCATCAGCGGCCGCGCAGGAAGAGGGCATCGAGCTCGCGGATGCTGAGCTGGCGCCATGTCGGGCGGCCGTGGTTGCATTGGTCGCTGCGCTCGGTGGCTTCCATTTGGCGTAAGAGGGCGTTCATTTCTTCAAGGGTCAGTTTGCGGTTGGCGCGCACGGCGCCATGGCAGGCCATGGTGGCCAGCAATTCGTTCTGCGCACGCTGGATCACGGTGCTGGCTTCGTGTTGGGCCAGTTCGGCCAGGACGCTGCGGGCCAGCTCGACCGCGTCGCCTTTTGCCAAGGTGGTGGGTACTGCACGCACGGCCAGGGTCTTGGGGGAGAAGGGGCTGATCTCCAGGCCCAGTGTTTGCAGGGTGCTGAAGTGCGCCTCGGCTGTGGCGACCTCGGTGGGTGTGGCTGCAAATGTGGCAGGTATCAGCAGGGGCTGGCTGGTGAGTTGGGCTACCGTGGTGCTGGCGCCTTCTGCGGTTTGTTGGGCCAACTGGTTTTTGAGGCGTTCGTAGACGATGCGTTCGTGGGCGGCGTGCATGTCTACGATGACCAGGCCTTGTTTGTTTTCGGCGAGGATGTAGATGCCTTGCAATTGGGCTATGGCTCGGCCCAGGGGCCAGGTCTGCGCTTCATCCTCGCTGGCCGGGTGGCTGGGCGGCAGAGGGTTTTGCTCCGTGTCCCCCGCCCGCTGT
>JAZKDY010000080.1:0-21625 GCA_040387325.1 Pseudomonadota bacterium
GAACTGGTGACAGCTTACTCCAATGCGCCGCGCCGGGCTAGACTCAAGGGCGCGCGCCAGCCATACCGAAGGACATGCCACCATGATGCACTACACGTTCCTCTCCGCAACCATTTTGCTGGTGCTGATCACCGACCCGATTGGCAACATCCCCATTTTTGCCAATGCCCTCAAACATGTGGCCCCCGAGCGCCGGGCGCGTGTCATCCTGCGTGAGATCCTGATTGCCTTTGCACTCTTGCTGACCTTCATGTTTGTGGGTGAGAGTTTTCTGCGCGTCATGAACCTGAGCGAGCTGTCGCTGCAGATTGGCGGTGGCGTGATCCTGTTCCTGATCGCACTGCGCATGGTGTTTCCGCCACCCGCTGGCGCCATGGATGAAGAGCAGATGGAGGAACCCCTGATCGTTCCGCTGGCGGTGCCCGCCATTGCCGGCCCGTCGGCCCTGGCCACCGTGCTGCTGCTGGTATCGCAGCAGCCCGATAAGCGCCTGGAGTGGATCGGTGCGCTGTGTGTGACCATGCTGGTCAGCGCCGTGGTGCTGGTGTCGGCCGAGCGTATCCAGCGCATCATTGGCACACGCCTGGTCGTGGCGGTGGAGCGGCTGATGGGCCTGGTGCTGGTGTCCGTGGCGATCGAGATGATGCTGCGCGGCTTCAAGACCTTTGCGCAGCAATTGGCACGCGGATAACGCCAAACCCGTGCGCTCCCGTGCGCTTGGCGGCGCCGCCAGTGCACACCACCACTGACCACGCTGTCTCCCAGGTGTCTGCCACGCAGTTGCGCTTGGTAATTACCCTGTGCACGACCGCTGCCAGCGCCTCTAGCATCAGCCCTTCCCGCACAGGCATTCGCCTTTTCCACCCTCGTTCCTGGAGTTCAAGCATGCAAAACATCGGATTCAAAAGTTACCCCTTGACGGCACTGGCTGCTGCCTGTTTGCTGACCGCTTGCGGCGGCGGCGGATCGTCCTCGCCCACCGCGCTGCGCGGATTGTTGGTGGAAGCGCCGGCGGTGGTCACGGTACTGAGCATCGCCCAGATCAATGCCGGTACGGCCAGCAGCGGCTTGCAGCCACTGTCGGGCACGGCCAAATGTGATGTCAAAGTG
This sequence comes from Pseudomonadota bacterium, assembly GCA_040387325.1. GTDB lineage: Bacteria > Pseudomonadota > Gammaproteobacteria > Burkholderiales > Burkholderiaceae_C > Allorhodoferax. The sequence continues at coordinate 1,111 of JAZKDY010000080.1, forward strand.
GTGGCACTGAACTACCACACGGTAGGAGTTGCGGGAGAGCAGGCCAATGCATCGGGCGTTTTGCTGGTGCCGGCCGGCAACTGCACGGCATCCACTGCGCTGGTGGCCTACGCCAAGGGCACGGATGTGCAAAAGCCCCGCACACTGGCCAACCCTGCGGATTCGGAAACCTTCATGCTGGCCGCGATGTACGCCGCACAGGGTTATGCCGTGGTCGCTACCGACTACCTGGGTTTTGCCAAGTCCACCTACAGCTACCACCCCTACCTGCACGCCGACACAGAAGCCAGCTCGGTGATCGACGCGATCCGCGCGGCCCGCAATGCAGCCTATGCAGTGGGTGCCAACCTGTCGGGCAAGGTGATGTTCACCGGTTATTCGCAGGGGGGCCATGCCTCCATGGCTGCGCACCGCGCCGCCGAGCGCGACCACGCCGCGGAAATCAACGTCGTGGCCGGTGCCCACCTGGCCGGCCCCTACAACCTGTCAGGGTCTACCAAGATTCCCAACGCCATTGCCGGTGTCCAGTTCTTCGTCCCCTATATGGTGACGTCCTACCAGAAGGTCTACAACAACATCTATGCCACCCCGTCGGCCGCCTTCAACGCGCCCTACGACAGCTATATAGAGACCTTGCTGCCCAGCCCCACACTGACCTATACCACCCTGGTGACCACCGGCAGGCTGCCTGGCGCCAAGGGCGAAACGCCCAACCAGGCCCGTGACGCGGTGTTCAAGACGGCCTTCACCACCGATGTGCAGACCAATAACAACAGCCCGTTCTACCTGGCGGCCAAAAAGAACGACATGCTGGGCTGGAATCCCAAGTCCAAGCTGCTGCTGTGCGGTGGCTCCGGCGACCCCACGGTGCCACCGGCCATCCACCAGGCGGCCATGAAGGCGGATTTCGACAGCCGTGGCCTGACCAATGTCAGCTCTGTTGATGTGGACACCGCGGTACAGGCCGTATTTGGCCCCGGCGGCAAGGCCCCGACCGACCCCACATCGGCCGCGTTCGCCACCTATTACTCCAACTACCATGGAACATATGAACCACCGTTCTGCCATGTGCAGGCCCGAGCGGTTTTTGACTCGGTAAAATAGATCCGGGAAAACCCTGCAAAAAACCGTATAAACCGTTATGCTTCCATTCAGCGGTTTATATGGCCCAGGCGCAGACTGTCCAGATGGTCACCAGCCAGCATTCGTTTTGGTTTGGTCTGCGCTTTTTTTTCTACCCAGTCCCGTTTCAGAACACCGACAGGCCGGTTTTGGCGACAAACAGCTCCAGCGCCATGCGGCCCAGGTATGAATTGCCGGTCTTGTCCAGTGCCGGCGACCACACACACAGGCTCAAACGGTCGGGCAACACGGCCATGATGCCGCCGCCTACGCCACTCTTGCAGGGCAGGCCAATGCGAAACGCAAACTCCCCCGCCGCATCGTAAGTACCGCAGGTCAGCATCAGCGCATTGATGCGCCGGACCTGCGCCGCACTGACGACCTGCGGCCCCCCATAGGGATGTGCACCGTCCCGACACAGGTAGCCTGCGGCACGGGCCACCTGCAGGCAGTTCATACGAATCGCGCATTGGTTGAAATACACATCCAGCACCCGGTCGACGGCGTTGTCCAGCGTGCCAAAGCCTTTCATGAAATTGGCCAGCGCCGCGTTGCGAAAGCCGGTGTCGGCTTCGGACGCAGCAACTTCGGGGTCTATGGCTACGGCCTCGCCACACAGGCTGCTCAGCAGGGCCGGGATGTCGGCTCTGGCGTCCCCCAGGCTCAGCAGCCGGTCTGCCACGGCGATGGCCCCCGCATTGATGAAGGGGTTGCGCGGGATGCCGCGTTCGGTTTCCAGTTGCACGAGGGAGTTGAAGGGACTGCCCGAGGGCTCGCGCCCGATGCGCTCCCACAAGGCGTCGCCCTGGCTGCGCATGGCCAGCGTCAGCGAAAACACCTTGGACATGCTCTGGATAGAGAACGGAGTGGCACTGTCGCCAGCCGCGGCCTCCTGGCCGTCGCAGGTACGCAGCGCCATGCCAAACTGCAAGGGCGAGACCCGGGCCAGGGCCGGGATGTACGTGGCCACGTTTCCGGCTTGGCCCAGCAGGGGTTTGATCTGCGCGGTGATGTCGTCCAGTACGGCTTGAAAGTCCATGGCAACCCTTTACGTGTTGCCTGGATTGTCGCCGCCGGGCCGGGACAAGCGTTGGGGCTAGTTCACGGTTTGTAGCCGGGTCTCCGTGGCATCGGCAAACATGCAGGCCTGCTCGTAGCGCTGCACTTCGTCAAACGGGTATTTGATGGCGCCGTCAATCTTGATGTAGCGCGGGCCTGTGCCCACTGCCGTGGCCAGGCTGATGGCCGACTCTGATCGGCCCCAACGCTTGGCCAGTTCGCCTTGTGACAGCAACTTGTTCACAGTGGCATCCATATCTGTTTCTCCCGGTTTTCGTGTCTTGTCTCCATTGTTGTATCGACGCGCCCACCGGAAAGTGAAGATGTGTAGGCCTTTATTGGCGTACTTTCTCCAGCGCAACCACTTCCTGCTCGATCGCGCCAAAAATGCTCAGGCCATCCGCCCCCTTCATCTCGATGCGGATGGTGTCGCCGTACTGCATGAAGGCGGTGCTGGGCTGGCCGTCCAGAATGGTCTCCATGGCGCGTTTCTCGGCGATGCAGCTGTAGCCATTGGGCCATTCGGTGGTCGCCTTGTCGCCTGCACCTTTGGTGACGCCCTTGTTGCTGACCGTGCCCGAGCCAATGATGGAGCCGGCACGCACATTGCGGGTCTTGCACAGGTGGGCGATCAGCTGGCCAAAGTGGAAGGTCATGTCCGGCCCGGCGTCGCACAGTCCGACCTTGCGGCCATTCCAGGTGCTGGCCAGCGGCAGGTGTACGCGGCCCTTGGTCCAGGCATCACCCAGTTCGTCGGGTGTGACGGCGACGGGGCTGAAGGCGGTGGCGGGTTTGCTCTGCACAAAACCAAAACCCTTGGCCAGTTCGTCGGGGATCAGGTTGCGCAGGCTCACATCGTTGACCAGCAGGACCAGGCGTATGCCGTCCAGCGCGCGGTCGGCGGCGCAACCCATCGGAATGTCGCCGGTGATGACGGCCACCTCGGCCTCGAAGTCGATGCCAAAGGCCTCGCTGGCGCAGACGATGGGGTCGCAGGGCCCAATGAAGTCATCGCTGCCGCCCTGGTACATCAGCGGGTCGGTGTAAAAACTCTCGGGCACTTCGGCGCCGCGCGCCTTGCGCACCAGCTCCACATGGTTGAGGTAAGCCGATCCGTCGGCCCACTGGTAGGCACGCGGCAGCGGCGCCATGCATTGCGTGGGGTCGAACGGAAAGGCGTGGCGGGCGCGGCCATTGTTCAGGGTGTCGTACAGGTCCTGCAGCTGGGGCGACAGGTAATTCCAGTCGTCCAGCACCTGCTGCATGCGGCTGGCGATGTTGGATGCGTATACGGCCTGGCTGAGGTCACGGGACACGACGACCAATTGGCCGTCGCGCGAGCCGTCTTTGTAAGTTGCGAGTTTCATAGGGGAATTGTCGCTCTGAATTAAACTGGTGTGGCTCCGTCATCCACGTCCCCATGCCTCCCCCCACCCTTGCTGCCCCCAAAGCCCCCCCCCGCCGTGGGCCACCCTGGCGCCTGGTGCTGCTGACGGCCTTGGTGCTGCTGGCGCACTGGGCGGTGTTGCGTGCCGCCCCCCTGTCGCTGGCCGCCCACGCAAGCTCCGATACCGGCTCGGCCTGGGCCTTTTCCACCCGCACCATTGCCGCGGAGCCGCCTGCGCTGGCAGCGGCCGAAGCGCCCGCCGGCAAAGGTGTGGCCAAGCCCCTGGCGACCGGGCGCACGGCGGTACCGGCACGCCTGTCGAAACAGACGCCAGACCCGCGCCCTGCCGAGCAATACGAACCTGTCACCCAAAGCCTTGAAGAAAATAGTGCTACAGCCCCCGCGGAATCTACACTGTTAGCTACCAAAACAATAGCAAATACCGAACCAACCGACGGATTGCTGGCCAGCAACGACATACAACTGGCGGCCGCCGGCCCCTCCACCGCCGCCCCCGCGGCTGCGGCGCTTCCCCCGGCCAAAGCCGTGCGCAAGTTTGCGTTTCCACCGTCCACCCGCCTGAAGTACGACGTCAAGGGTGAGATCAAAGGCTTCCCCTACCATGTGAATGGCGACCTGCAGTGGGCGCACGATGGCAAGACCTACAACGCACGCATGGAGATCAGCCATTTTTTGCTGGGTGCGCGGGTACAGACCAGCACCGGGCTGCTGGGGGTGCATGGACTGGAGCCCATCCGCTTTGGCGACAAGGTACGCAGCGAAGTCGCTGCACACTTTGACTATGACAAGGACAAGGTCACTTTCAGCGCCAATACACCCGACGTACCCCTGCTGCCCGGCGCACAGGACCAGTTGAGTGTGATGCTGCAGATCGCATCCATGCTGGCCGCCGACCCGAAACTCTTCACGCGGGCCAGCACGCTGTCTTTTCAAGCTGTGGGGCCCAAATCGGCCGAATCCTGGGTCTTTACCATTGGCGCTACCGAAAAGCTGGGCCTGCCGGGCGGCGAGCTGAGCGCCCTGCGCGTGTGGCGCGAACCGATAGGGGAATACGACTCGCGGGTCGAGATCTGGTTTGCGCCCGACATGGGTTACCTGCCGGTGCGCATACGCCTGACCCAGGCCAATGGGGATGTGGCGGACCAGTTGTGGAAATCAACCCAAAAGTGAATGTGACCCCCACGCTCCACCGCTGCGCGGGTCGCTGCCCCCCGAGGGGGCTAATTCCCCTTGGGGCGGCCCGGCGGAAAATTGTCTCCACACCGCGCTCGACACGTCTGCCCTTGATTTCGCGGCAAGTGTCCCCCACTTGCAATAGAAGCTCTAAGATCCAAACCATGCAAACGCTCTACGATTCAGACACCTATTCGGTCACCCACATGCTGGCCAATGCCGAAGCGGATGGCAAAACGGCGCTGGGGGTGATCAAAACCGTGCAATACCCCAGTGGTGTGCCAACCATGGCGCGCCATGGCTTTGAAATCGTGGATAAACGCTCCGGCAAAGAGGTGTACCTCGATGGCTCCTGGGCCGAACTGTTCCAGCAGCACATCATGGCCTGGCAGGTCAACACCCCGACCCAGGAAGAAGTCGAAGACACGCTGGAGCAATACGCCGAACTGGCGCAAAACCCGGTGATCGTGCATTAGGCTTTCGCCTGCGGCAGCGACCCGGGCAGTGGCGGAGCGTGGGGGCGACAACTCGCCGCCGGGCCGCCCCAAGGCGAGTTAGCCCCCTTTGGGGGGCAGCGACCCGTGCAACAGCGGAGCGTGGGGGCTCACAGATGCACGACAATGTCGCTCCATGAGCCAGACCTACATCCTCACCCTGTCATGCCCAGACCGCCTGGGATTGGTCCACGCCGTTTCCGGCTTTTTGCTGGAGCGTGGTGGCAACATCGAAGAAGCAGCCCAGTACAACGACCCGGACACCGGCCTGTTTTTCATGCGGGTGCAGTTCACCTGCGTGCGCCTGACTTTTTCAGACCTGCGCAGCCAGCTGGCTTTTTTTGCCAAGCCGTATTCCATGCAATGGGGCTTACATGCCACGGCACAGCCCATGAAGACCGTGCTGCTGGTCAGCAAGGAAGGCCATTGCCTCAACGACCTGTTGTTCCGCTGGAAGAGTGGCCTGCTGGCCATAGACATACGGGCCATCGTGTCCAACCACCGGCACTTCTACCAACTGGCCGCAAGTTACAACATCCCCTTCCACTACATCCCGGTCTCGGCCGAGAGCAAGGCCCAGGCCGAAGCCCGCCAGCTGGAAATCATCGAGTCCGAGGGTGCAGAACTGGTGGTGCTGGCCCGCTATATGCAGATTCTCAGCGACGATTTCTGCAAAAAGCTGTCGGGACGGGCCATCAACATCCACCACTCGTTTTTGCCCAGCTTCAAGGGCGCCAAGCCCTACTACCAGGCGCACGACCGGGGCGTAAAGCTGATTGGGGCCACCGCCCACTATGTGACGGCAGATCTGGACGAAGGCCCCATCATCGAACAAGATGTGGCCCGCGTGGACCACAGCAAAACGGTGGAAGACCTGACGACCCAGGGCCGTGACACCGAAAGCCAGGTGCTGGCCCGCGCGGTCAAGTGGCACAGCGAGCACCGCGTGCTGCTGAACGGCCACAAGACGGTGATCTTTAAGTAATCCCTACTTGCTGCAAAGGCTCAACAATTCGGTCGGGGCTGCCGGCTCGATGATGCCGGCACTGGGTGGTAAAGCGGGCACAGGCTCGGGTGCCGAGGGGTTGAGCACATTGTGGATGCGCGCCGCCAGCACAAAACGCGGGTAGGCAGCATCCCCCACGGTGTTGCTGCCATTGGCCAGCAAGATGACGTCATAACCGCTGCCATAGGCGCCATTGGCCGCTGCAAAACTCACCGTCTGCCCGGCCGCCCCATAACTTCCCCGACCACCCGTCGCCGCCAGGCCCATGCCGATGGGGGCAAACGTGCCATTGGTCAGCCGGGCCGGCGTGCGCATCAGGGCCAGGCTGGGGGCTGATACCACTTTGCCACTCCGCAAGGCTCCGTTCCAGCGCACCATGTCCGAAGCAGTAGACACCACGCCGCCCGTTGCATCCCAGCCCGAATTGAGCTCCGGACAGGTCAACCACGCGTCGCCCGGTTTGACGCGGTAGTAGCCGCGGGCGGCTTCGGGTTTGGCCTCTGGCCCCAGCAGGTACGACGCCGACATGCCCGCCGGCTTGAACAGCATCTGCGCATAGGCCTGCTCCAGCCGCAGGCCGGTGACGCGTTCGATCACCCGACCCAACAGGATGTAACCCGCGTTTGAATAATCGTAGGCCGCGCCCGGCGGTGCATACAGACCGCGCGCTGTCATGTTGGCAAACAACTTGTCATGGGCCAGCGGCGGTTCAAGCAGCACAGCCGGCATTCCGCCCAGCAACAGGTCGTCCGGGTCTTGCACCGCACCGGGAATACCGGCCACCATCTGCATCATCTGGGCTATGGTGGGCTCCGGCTGGTAACGCACCTCGGGTATCCAGCGCGACAGCGGATCGGACAGTGATATCTTTTTCTGCTCCTGCAGTTTCAGCAGCGTAGCGGCCGTCAGCTGCTTGGTCACAGAGCCGATTTTCACGGGGGTGGCCGCCGACATGGGCACACCGGACTTGATATCGGCCGCGCCATAACCGCGCGCATACAGCACCGTGCCGCCCTTGCCAATCGCCAATTGCAAGCCGGGCAGCATGGACGGCACATACTCGGCCACCAGGGCATCGATCTGCGCGGCCACGGCCGGTGGTACTTTGGGCGACCGTTCGGACAGCGACTGCTGCGCACCCGCAACGCCCGCCAGGCAACACATTGACATGGCGGCCATCAGGCGCCCGGATTTCTCCCCCACACGAATGAAAGTTCGCATCTGCATACGCCTCCAGTGGTTTGGTTGTGCCGGCCTTCTACGCCCGCGTTGCCATTTTTTCGCCCATGCGGATAGCGCCCGCGGGTGCCCATGCGGGGTTGAACGCCAAGGGCCCGCGGGGAAACAATAACACCACGGTAGACCCCAGCAGGAACCGTCCCATCTCCGCACCCTGGGCCAAATTCACGCCACCATCTTTATACAGGCGCTCCCACAGGTGACCGGGGCGCGGCGGGTTGACCATACCGTGCCAGACCGTGGCCATGCTGCCCACAATCGTCGCACCCACCAGCACTTGGACAAAGGGGCCTTGGGGTGAGTCAAACACACAGACCACACGCTCGTTGCGCGCAAACAGGCCCGGCACACCGCGTGCGGTGGTCGGGTTAACCGAGAACAGGTCCCCCGGCACATAAATCATGCGCCGCAGCACCCCGGCGCAAGGCATGTGGATGCGGTGGTAATCCTTGGGGCTCAGGTACAGCGTCGCAAAGTGGCCGTCCTCAAACTCCGCCGCCAGTGCGGCGTCGCCCCCCACCAACGCAGTTGTGGAATAGCTGTGGCCCTTGGCCTGGAAGATCTGGTCTTTGTTGAAGGGGCCGAACTGGCTGATGGCGCCGTCCACCGGGCACACCAGGTCGGCCTGGGCCAACGGGCGGGCGCCGTCTTTGAGCGGGCGGGTGAAGAAGTCGTTGAAGGTGGCGTAGCTGGCGATATCAGGGTTGGCCGCCTCGGCCATGTTGACGTTGTACCGTTTGACAAACCAGCGGATGACCGAGGTCGTTGTGCTGCCGGCGCGAGCACCGGCCAGCTTGCCAGCGAGGGCGGTGATCGCCTGTTTGGGGATGAGGTACTGCGGTAGTACGGCGAGGGTGTCGGACACGGCAGTTCCTAGCAAAAATGATGGGGAAGAAACCCGGAGGGCTGATTGGGGCCGGATTATAGTGAGCCATGTCTGCTGCCCGCATCCCCCCTATCCAGTGCCTGCTGACCTTTGAAGCATTGGCCCGCCTGCGCAGTGTGACACAGGCCGCCGAAGAACAAAACGTCACCCCCAGCGCCGTGAGCCACCGCGTGCGCCAGCTGGAAGAGATCATTGGCACCAAGCTGTTTGGCCGCGCCGACTTTTCGCTGACTACCGAAGGCAGCGAATACCTGGCCCATGTGCGCGAAGGGCTGGCCGCCCTGCAAAAGTTTCCCAGCTCGGCCGCCGCGCCCGGCAAACGCAAGCTGCGCCTGGCGGTCACACCCACGTTCGCCCGCTCCATTTTGATTCCGCGGCTGCGCCAGTTCACCGAGGCCTACCCCGAGATTGACCTGACACTGCAGGTCTCGATACCGTTGCTGGACGTGGTGGCCGAAGACGCCGATCTGGTCATACGTTTTGGCCCCGGGCGGTATGCCGACATGGAATATGTCTGCCTGTCCAAGGACGAGGTCACGCCGCTGGCATCACCCGCCTTTGTGCGCGAGCACGGCCCCTTTGATGCGGCGCGGGACATCGAAGGCCTGCCACTGCTGCGCAGCCCGCTGGAACCCTGGCGCACCTGGTTTGCAGCGCAAGGGCTGGACTGGCCCGAGCCGGTGGACGGCTCACAGTTCAACGACATCGGCCTGATGTGTGACGCTGCCGCCGCGGGCATGGGCCTGGCCCTGGTCCGCCTCAAACTGGGCGCGCCATGGCTGGAACACGGATCCCTGGTGCGCCTGGGCACCAATGCCGTGTTTGGCAAAAACGTGCCCAGCCCCCACGCACACTACCTGTGCTGGCGCACGGGAACCATGGATCGCTGGGAATGTGCGGCTTTTGCGGACTGGTTGAAGAAGTCCCTGGCCTGAAAATTCACACCGGCGCTGCAATTTCTTCACGCCGGAGCCGCGCACTATGCCGTACAGTGTTTGCATGAACGCCCCGTCCTCCACCGATCAGCATCATTTGCTACAAAAAACAGAGCTACAAACCCAGATAGTCCGGGGGCTGGAGGCCAATTTACCTCAGAGCAGCCTGCTGTGGAACCGCGAAGACACCACCCCCTACGAATGTGATGGCCTGACCGCCTACCGCCAGCGCCCGCTGGTGGTGGCGCTGCCCGAGACCGAGGCGCAGGTGGCGGCGGTGCTGAAGACCTGCTTTGACATGGGCGTGCCAGTGGTAGCACGCGGCGCGGGCACCGGTCTGTCGGGCGGGGCCATGCCCCATGCCATGGGCGTGACCCTGTCGCTGGCCAGGTTCAACAAAATCCTGAAGATGGACAAACGCAGCCGCACCGCCGTCGTGCAGTGTGGCGTGCGCAACCTGGCCATCAGCGAGGCCGCCGCCCCCTTGGGCCTGTACTACGCGCCCGACCCATCGAGCCAGATCGCCTGCACCATAGGCGGCAATGTGGCCGAAAACTCGGGTGGCGTGCACTGCCTGAAATACGGGCTGACACTGCACAACGTGTTGAAGGTCAAGGGCTACACCGTCGAGGGCGAACCCATCACCTTTGGCAGCGACGCGCTGGACACACCCGGCTATGACCTGCTGAGCCTGGTGGTGGGCAGCGAAGGCATGCTGGCCATCATCACCGAGGTGACCGTCAAGCTGGTGCCCAAGCCTATGCTTGCGCGCTGCATCATGGCCAGCTTTGACGACCTGCGCAAAGCCGGCGACGCGGTAGCCGCCGTGATTGCGGCTGGCATCATCCCCGCCGGACTGGAGATGATGGACAAACCCATGACCGCCGCAGTAGAAGACTTTGTGCACGCCGGCTATGACCTGAATGCCGAGGCGATTTTGCTGTGCGAGAGCGACGGCACGCCCGAAGAGGTGGAAGAAGAGATCGGCCGCATGACCGCCGTGTTGCGCACCCACGGCGCCACGGCCATTGCCGTGAGCCGTGATGAGGCCGAACGCCTGAAGTTCTGGAGTGGCCGCAAAAATGCCTTCCCTGCCAGCGGCCGCATCAGCCCGGACTATATGTGTATGGACAGCACCATCCCGCGCAAGCGCCTGGCCGACATTCTGCTGGCCATTCAGGAGATGGAAAAGAAGTACCAGTTGCGCTGCGCCAATGTGTTCCACGCCGGCGACGGCAACCTGCACCCGCTGATCCTGTTCGACGCAAATGACCCCGACCAGATGCACCGCTGCGAGCTGTTTGGCGCCGACATTCTGGAAACCAGTGTGGCCATGGGCGGCACGGTAACCGGCGAGCATGGCGTCGGCGTCGAGAAACTCAACTCGATGTGTGTGCAGTTCTCCGCCGCCGAGAACGCGCAAATGATGGGTATCAAACATGCCTTTGACACCAAGGGTTTGCTCAACCCCGGCAAGGTGATCCCTACGCTGCAGCGCTGTGCCGAGTACGGGAAGATGCTGGTGCGCGGCGGGCAGATCAAACACCCGGACTTACCGCGCTACTGATCGCCCCGTCAACGGGCGACTTGATATAGATCAAAGTCGGCCCGGTCCTCTGCGACTACTCTTCGCCTGCACCAGGGTTTTGCAGGAGAAGTGGAATGGCACACGACCAATCGTCGCCCAACGTAAAGAGAAAAGAAGAGCTGCGAAGCTTTCTGTTCCTGACCGCCGTCATGGTCCCGGCACTGTCCGTGATTGTGGTGGCCGGCTACGGCTTCATCGTCTGGATGAGCCAGCTCATCATGGGCCCGCCCCACTGAACACCATGCGCACCATACCCATTACCGAGACCCACTCTGACGAGTGGCACGTTGCAGGCATCGTGGTGCAGGCGCACCCCGAACGCATCGATGACGTCACCCACTTCATCACCTCCATTGCCGATGCCCATGTCCATGCCACGGGGCCCACTGCAAAACTGGTGGTAACGCTGGAGGCCCCCACCAGCCGTGCCATTGCTGCACACCTCGACACCATACAAAAAACGGAAGGTGTGCTGGGCGCAACCCTGGTGTACCAGCGCCATGCATCCGCCGCCGACCTAGACAAGGAGATATCGCCATGACCGTTACCCGCAGAGGTTTTCTTCGCAATTCCGCTGCCGTGGCTGCCGCCAGCGCCGCCGGGCTGGAACTGCCCGCCATGGCGGCCAACGTCGTCACCGATGCCGAGCTGAGCAGCCTGAACTGGTCCAAGGCACCCTGCCGCTTCTGTGGCACCGGTTGCGGCATCATGGTCGGTGTGAAAGAAGGCAAGGTGGTGGCCACCCAGGGCGACCCCCGTGCCGAAGTCAACCGCGGCCTGAACTGTATCAAGGGCTACTTTCTGTCCAAGATCATGTACGGCCAGGACCGTCTGACCCAGCCGCTGTTGCGCATGAAAAACGGCGTGTACGACAAGAATGGTGAATTCGCGCCGGTGAGCTGGGACAAGGCCTTCGACACCATGGCCGAGAAGTTCAAGGCCGCGCTGAAAGACAAAGGCCCCTCGGGCGTGGGCATGCTGGGCTCGGGCCAGTGGACGGTGTGGGAGGGGTATGCCGCCACCAAACTGTTCAAGGCGGGCTTTCGCACCAACAACATCGACCCTAACGCCCGGCATTGCATGGCATCCGCGGCGGCCGGCTTCATGCGCACCTTCGGCATGGACGAGCCCATGGGCTGTTATGACGACATCGAGGCCACAGACGCCTTTGTGCTGTGGGGCTCCAACATGGCCGAGATGCACCCGGTGTTGTGGACCCGCGTCACCGATCGCCGCCTGGGTGCGCCCAAGACCAAGGTGGTCGTGTTGTCCACTTACGAGCACCGCAGCTTTGACCTTGCCGACATCGGATCCATATTCACCCCGCAGACCGACCTGGCCATCCTCAACTACATCGCCCACTACATCATCAAGACCGGGCGGGTAAACAAGGACTTTGTCACACGGCACACCAACTTCAGGCTGGGCAATGACGACATCGGCTACGGCCTGCGCCCCGAACACGCGCTGCAAAAGGCGGCCAAAAATGCCAACGCAGCCGGTGGCTCCAAGCCCATGACGTTCGACGAGTACGCCAAATACGTGGCGCAGTACGACGTCGACAAGGTCAGCAAAATCTCCGGTGTGCCCAAGGCCACTCTGGACAAGATTGCCGAGCTGTATGCCGACCCCAAGATCAAGGTGGTGTCGTTCTGGACCATGGGCTTCAACCAGCACACCCGGGGTGTCTGGGCCAACAACCTGGTCTACAACATCCACCTGCTGACCGGCAAGATCGCCACCCCCGGCAACAGCCCGTTCTCGCTGACAGGCCAGCCATCGGCCTGCGGCACCGCACGGGAGGTGGGCACGTTCTCGCACCGCTTGCCAGCCGACATGGTGGTGACCGACCCGAAACACCGCGCCATAGCCGAGAAAATCTGGAAGCTGCCGGATGGCACGATTCCCGACAAACCCGGCTACCACGCCGTGCTGCAAAACCGCATGCTCAAGGATGGCAAGCTCAACGCCTACTGGGTGCAGTGCAACAACAACATGCAGGCAGCCGCCAACATGATGCAGGAGAGCCTGCCCGGCTACCGCAACCCGGCCAACTTCATCGTTGTGTCGGACGCCTACCCCACCGTCACCACCCTGGCCGCCGACCTGATCCTGCCCACCGCCATGTGGGTGGAGAAGGAAGGCGCCTATGGCAACGCTGAACGCCGCACCCAGTTCTGGCACCAGTTGGTAGATGCCCCCGGAGAGTCCCGCTCGGACCTGTGGCAACTGGTGGAGTTTTCCAAACGCTTCAAGATCGAAGAGGTGTGGCCCGCCGAGCTGATCGCCAAGATGCCCTCCGTCAAAGGCAAGACCCTGTATGACGTGCTCTACCGCAACGGCAATGTGGACAAGTTTTCGCTGAGCCAGCTGGACACGACCTACGCCAACGACGAGGCCAAACACTTCGGTTTCTACCTGCAAAAGGGCCTGTTCGAAGAATACGCCGCGTTCGGCCGTGGCCATGGCCATGACCTTGCACCGTTCGACACCTACCACCAGGCCCGCGGCCTGCGCTGGCCCGTGGTCGAAGGCAAGGAAACGCTGTGGCGCTACAAGGAAGGCACCGACCCCTATGTCAAGGCCGGCAAGGGATTCGACTTTTACGGCCATCCGGACGGCAAGGCCGTCATATTTGCCCTGCCCTATGAGCCAGCGCCGGAGTCGCCTGACAAGGAATACCCGTTCTGGCTGTCAACCGGCCGTGTGCTGGAACACTGGCACTCCGGCTCGATGACACGCCGGGTACCCGAGCTGTACCGGGCCGTGCCCAATGCCGTGTGTTTCATGCACCCCGAAGACGCCAAGGCGCTGGGCGTGCGCCGCGGCATGGAGATCGAGGTGGCCTCGCGCCGGGGTTCCATGAAGACCCGGGTGGAAACCCGCGGGCGCAACAAACCGCCCAAAGGCCTGGTTTTTGTGCCCTGGTTCGATGCCAGCCAGCTGATCAACAAGGTCACGCTGGACGCCACCGACCCGATTTCCCTGCAGACGGACTACAAGAAGTGTGCCGTCCGGATTACCAAGGTCTAACAGGAGACGGGACTATGAAAAGCAGCACATCCCTGGCCGTGCGCCTGGCCGTCATGGTTGGCGCCACCTTGGTCGCCATCCTGGCAAACGCGGGGCCCAACCTGCCCTTGGTAGACCCCATGCGCGGCAACACCCCCCTGGACCAGGAAGCCAAACCGCCCCTGATGCAGACCACCGAGAACAAGGACGTGCGCCGCGGCCGCGCCTATGCCCAACAGCCGCCCACCATCCCGCACCAGACGGACGGTTACCAGGTGGACAAGAACTTCAACAAATGCCTGAACTGCCACGCCCGTTCCAGGGCCGAGCAGACCCAGGCTGTGCCGGTCAGCATCACGCACTACATCGGCCGCGAGGGTATGCCGTTGGCCACGATCGCGCCCGCCCGCTACTTCTGCACCCAGTGCCACGTGACCCAGGTGGACGCCAAGCCGCTGGTGGAGAACACCTTCACCGATGTGGATGCGCTGCTGCCCGCCAAGGCCGCAAAGGCCACCAAGAAGTCCCCCAAATAGACGGCGAGGCGCATGATGCTTGAACTACTCAAACGCTACTGGGGCACCATCAACCGCCCCAGTGTGCATTTCAGCCTCGGCTTTCTGACCATTGGCGGCTTCATCGCCGGGGTGGTCTTCTGGGGCGGCTTCAACACCGCCATGGAAGCCACCAACACCGAAGCCTTCTGCACGGGATGCCATGAGATGCGCAACAACGTCTACCAGGAGTTGCAAAGCACGATCCACTTCACCAACCGCAGCGGCGTGCGCGCCAAGTGTTCAGACTGCCACGTGCCGCACGGGTGGACCGACAAGATCGCCCGCAAGATGCAGGCGTCCAAGGAGGTCTGGGGCAAAGTCTTCGGCACCATCGACACCCGCGAAAAGTTTGAGGAACACCGTCTGCGCCTGGCCCAGAACGAGTGGACACGGCTCAAATCCAACAACTCTCTGGAGTGCCGCAACTGCCACAACTACGACTCCATGGACTTCACCCGCCAAAGCCCCCGGGCCCAGGCCATGCACAGCACCTACCTGGCGAACAAGGAAAAGACCTGTATCGACTGCCACAAGGGCATCGCGCACCGTCTGCCGGATCTGCATGGGGCGCCGCTGCCCTGAAGCCGATCACACACCGCATTGCGGTGCGTGGTGTTGGTGTGTTACTTGGTTTCCGCGAGTTTGGATTCCAGCACGCCCTTTTGGCCCTGGGCCTGGTCGACCAATTGCAGCTTGGAGCGTGCGCTGCCAAAGCCCATTTTCACTTCTTGCCAGAGGTACATCAGTGTGCCTGGCTTGGCATCGATCTCTAGTGTGCTTTCGTTTTCGGCCTTGGAGGTGAAGGTGTGCTTGCCAGGTGCCACTTCCTTGTACAGATAGGTATTGGCTGCCGTCTGGCCTAGGGGCTGGCCATCCATTGCCACGTCCATCTTGATGGCTGCACCCATGGTTTCATTGCGGAACACGTACACACCGGCTTTGTCTTTGGGCGCGGTGAATGTTTTCAGGGTTGCATCCTGCTTGGCATCGCCCATCGTGACGGTTGCACAACCAACAAGGTTCAAGGCCAGGACCGCTACCGCGAGGAGTTTCTTCATGGGGAATTTTCTTTCTACAGGTGTGTGACAGATTGAATGGCAAAAAAAGACCGGCGCAGTGGAATGCGTCGGTCGGTGCAGATGTTAAATCGGTATCCCCGCAAAACGCGGGCCGCCGTCACAAAAAATCACAGGGGGCAAGCTGGCTATTTGGGATAACTGAGCTTCGGCTACCAGTCGGCCGGACGACCTTCTGGTGTGCTGTCCAGAATCGTCCACAGCGGTATCAGGTCGGGCGCGCGCGAGAAGACGGTGACGGCCGGAATGTCGGCGGCGAAGCAAGCCCCGTCAGGGTGTTCCATGGACGGCGGCTTCACTGTGCGCCATCTCACTTAGCTGCCTAGATAGTAGATAGCGCCTCATCCACTCCCGTAGCCTGCGGGTTCAACCTATTTCAGCGGGTTTTCGATCCGGAGATTGCCAAGATTCAAATGGAGAGGGACTTCGGCTTCAGACACACACCGGACATTGCCGCCGCTCCCAAGCAGTCATTCAGCGCAGAGTTAACCGGCGAATTGAGCGAGAAGGGAGCGGAGCGAATGCCGCAAGGCATCGTCGTTGACCATAATGCTAAGCCTCATCGAGGCGCCTCTTCGCTGTGCACATGAACAACTTGGAAATCTTCGACTTCGGTCGCTGCAAACTGGGACGGAATACTTATGCGGTACTTCAGCTCGATCACGCGGGGCGCTTGCCACCGCGCTACGACTTCAGGCTCCTCAACTGACTTTCCGATCAGTGAGCCATGTCGACCAAACGACACAAGGATGTTTCCGTGGGCCTTCGGAAGCATATCGAACTCCCGAACGACAGAGACATGAGTTGTCCACTCCACCGTGCCTGAACACCTCTGTTCGTAGACCACCAGCCGCCATACTCCATCTGGAGCTGGAATGTCGCGAAGACGCGAGTTTTCGCAAGCTTCGAGCACCGGCCATGCAAGCCAGAAGAGCACGAGGAGCACACCGAAGACCGGAGGCACCATTGCCCACGCCAAGAGCACTCTTGGGACGCGGTGGAGGTTTTCTGCGAGCGGGATCATGAGGTCAAACTATTGGTACATCCCGTAATTCTGCAAGACAACATTGCAGCAAGTCGGATAGCACGGCTGAAGAATTTCGAGAACTCTTTTGAAAATCATTTGCTTATGTCTAGCGATTGAGCATATGCAAAGGTATATTTAGAACGACGAAGTAGCGGCAAGGGTAGCGCACTTCCGACAGGTTTTTCCCAATGGGGCACTAATCTGGATGACCGCTCCCGCCCCGTAAGGGAAGTCCTAATCGGTCACTTGTCGTATTCATCAAAAAACATTCTCCGATTCAGTTTAACCGCCGTCACGTATCGCAGCAATTTCACCAAATTCGCTTTGAAGCGCGTTTCTTACTAGCGCAGGATACGCAAACCAGTATTGCCTCCGCACAGCATCACTTACAAACTCTGCTCCAAATATTTCGCTGAAATGTCGCCGTTCCCAACCCGCCAATGGACTGCGATCATCTTGAAGTAGTACCCTTCGATGCTTTGTCATCAAGCGCTTAAGGGTGCCTCGATCCTGTATCCCAAATTTTCTCAATTCTGGCAGCAGCTCTTCAAACAAACTGATATCTACTACGTAGTCATTCCGTTTGGGGAAGATTGTTCGTAGGACTTTTCGCACCACCTCAGCCGATAGTGGTTTACGAAATGCCTTTTCTCGTCCCGAGATGTATCTGTGCATATCGCAAATTCTAGGTTTGTGTCGGGGAAAGGACCCAATTGAGAGGCCGCACTGAACGCCCGCTTTCGCCCCCCAAGCGACTGTCATGTGCGATCGCAACCCCAGACCCCACCTACGCGATTTTCTCCAGAGCCTCGGCCAGCTGCGCCACTGTGCGGTCTACGTTGTGCAGCTTCTCCAACCCAAACAGCCCCACGCGGAAGGTGCTGAAATCCGCCGGTTCATCACACTGCAAGGGCACGCCCGCAGCCGTCTGCAAACCCTGGGCCAGAAACTTCTTGCTGTTCTGCATGCCCGGGTCTTCGGTGTAGCTGACCACCACACCTGGGGCCTTGAAGCCCTCGGCGGCCACGCTGACGATGCCTTTGCTTTCGAACAACGCGCGCACTTTTTTGCCCAGATCGATCTGCTCGGCGCGCACCTTCTCAAAACCGTAGTTGCGCGTTTCCTGCATCACCTCGCGCAAGCGGGTCAATGCGTCGGTGGGCATGGTGGCGTGGTACATGTGGGCACCACCTTCGTAGGCTTCCATGATCTGCAGCCACTTCTTCAAGTCGCAGGCAAAGCTCGTGCTGGTGGTGCTGTCGATGGCGGCGCGGGCGCGTTCGCTCAGGCAGACCATGGCGCAGCAGGGTGAGCCGCTCCAGCCCTTTTGCGGCGCGCTGACCAGAACGTCGACACCCGTGGCTTGCATGTCCACCCACATGGCGCCGCTGGCAATGCAGTCCAGCACCATCAGGCCGCCCACGGCATGCACGGCGTCACTGACGGCGCGCAGGTAGTCGTCGGGCAGGATCATGCCGGCGGCGGTTTCCACGTGGGGGGCGAACACCACGTCGGGCTTCTCGCGCGCGATGGTTGCGACCACTTCTTCTACCGGGCAGGGAATCCACTGCGCCTGTTTGCCTTCGCCCACACGGCGGGCCTTGAGCACGGTGGACTGGGCTGGGATGCGGCCCATGTCCATAATCTGTGTCCAGCGGTAGCTGAACCAGCCGTTGCGGATGACCAGTGTTTTTTTGTCGGTGGCGAACTGGCGGGCCACGGCTTCCATGCCAAACGTGCCGCTGCCGGGCACCAGGATGGCAGACTTGGCGTGGTAGACCTCTTTCAGGATGGCGGAAATGTCTTTCATGACGCCCTGGAAGCGCTGCGACATGTGGTTCAGCGCGCGGTCGGTGTAGACCACCGAAAATTCGAGCAGACCCTCGGGGTCAATCTGGGGCAATAGTCCGGGCATGGCAGTCTCCTTGAGCGTCTTTGTTTTGAGGCAGGCGGCCAGCTTAGCATGGGCAGCATGCCTGCGCGCCACAGCTACCAGGTATCAATACTGGGACCGATAGGCGTTGGATCTACCCGACCCGCCAGCAACCCGCGCAGCAACCAGGCCCGTGTATCCGCGGGGTCAATCACCGCGTCGATTTCCAAGGTAGCGGCCATGTTCATGGCGCTGCCGTTGTCGTATTGGCGGGCCACCAGTTGGTCGTACAGGGCCTGGCGCTCGGGCCCTTCGGGTGCCGCTTCCAGCTCCTTCTTGAAGCCCAGGCGCACGGCACCCTCCAGCCCCATGGCGCCAAACTCGCCAGTCGGCCAGGCCACGGTGAACAGCGGGGAGTGGAAACCACCCGCCGTCATACCCATCGCGCCCAGGCCATAACCCTTGCGCAGCACCACGCTCAGGAAAGGCACACGCAAGTGCGCGGCGGCGATGAACAGGCGGCTGACGTGGCGCACCTGGGCCGTGGCCTCAGTCTCTGGTCCGACCATGAAGCCGGGCGTGTCCACCAGGCTGACGATGGGCAGGCCGTGGGCATTGCACAGCTGCATGAAACGCGCGGCCTTGTCGGCGGCATCGGCGTCGACGGCGCCGCCCAGGTGCAGCGGGTTGTTGGCCAGCAGGCCCACGGGACGGCCTTCGATACGCGCCAGTGCCGTGTGGATGCCTTTGCCGAAACCGGTGCGCAGCTCCAGCAACGAGTCAACATCCGCAATGCCTTGCAAAGCCGCGCGGCTGTCGTAGACGCGCAAGCGGTTCTCGGGCACTACATCACGCAAAGCCAACGCGGGGGGTGCGGTGAATGTTTCTGCCGCACCCTGGAAGAACGAGAGGTAGTGCCGCGCCGCAGCCACGGCCTGCGCCTCGTCGTCCACCAGAATGTCAATGACGCCATTGCCATGCTGCACGTTTGACGGGCCGATCTGCTCCGGTTTAAACACCCCCAGGCCACCACCCTCCACCATCGCCGGGCCACCCATGCCGATGTTGCTTGCCTTGGTGGCGATGATCACGTCGCTGCAACCCAAGAGCGCCGCGTTGCCCGCAAAACACCGTCCGGCGACGATGCCGACCACCGGCACCTGGCCGTTGAGCCGGGCATAACTGGCAAAGGTGGCCACATGCAGACCGGCCACGATGGGCATGTCCACATCACCCGGCCGGCCGCCGCCACCTTCGGCAAACAGCACAACGGGCAGTTTGTTTTGCAACGCGATGCCCAGCATGCGGTCGGTCTTCTGGTGGTTGCGCATGCCCTGGGTGCCAGCCAGCACGGTGGCGTCGTAGGACATGGCGACGATGGACTGGCCGTTGACCTGGCCCAGGCCGGTGACCATGCCGTCGGCCGGGGTGTTCTGGATCAAGTCTTCTGCGCTGCGGCGGCTGCGCTGGGCAGCCACGGCCAGTGCGCCGTATTCGGTGAAGCTGCCGGCATCACACAGGTCGGTTATGTTCTCGCGGGCGCTGCGCAGTCCCTGGGCGTGGCGCTTGGCCATCGCCTCGGGGCGGCTGGCGTCCTGGGTGAAGACCTGGCGCTGCAAGAGCTTGTGCAGGTCGGCGCGGGGCGCATCGGGCTGTGCATCTGCCAAGGGCTGTTCTGGGGGAGAGGCTTGAACGTTTTCGGCCTCTAGCCCCCGTGGAATATCACTAATTCGCTCTGAAATTAATAGCACCTCATCGGCATCGACCATTTCACCCGGCGCAAACAGCAGTTCGGTGACACGCCCTGCAGACTCGGAGCGCACCTCGTGCTCCATCTTCATGGCTTCCAGTATCACGACCACGTCGCCGGCGCGTACGGTGTCGCCGGGGGACACCAGCCACTGGACAATCTGGGCCTGCAGGGGGGAGCGGATGTGGGTCATGGCGGCATTGTGCGGCAAGGCCCTTGGTACACGCGTCAAGCGAGTGACAGCCGGGATCGCGGCGCCCGATTTGCTCCACAATCGCGGCATGCAACACACCCCACTGATAGAAATGAC
>JAZKDY010000081.1:0-1950 GCA_040387325.1 Pseudomonadota bacterium
AAACGCCAGATTGTCCTCGACGCGCAAACTGCCGATCAGGTTGAACTGCTGGAACACCAGGCCAATCTGCGTGCGCCGCCAGTGGGCGAGTTGGGCTTCATTGAGTTGATCCAGGCGCTGCTCGCCCACCGCGATGCTGCCGCCATCCAGCCGATCCAGGCCGGCCACCAGGTGCAGCAAGGTGCTCTTGCCGCTGCCGGACTCACCCATCAGCGCCAGGCTGCTGCGCGCTGCCAGATGCAGATCCACACCTGCCAGCACCGCCAGCGGGCCTTGCGGGGTGGCGTAGCTTTTAAAGACACCTTGCACCTGCAACATGGGAGCACTCACCAATGGACTGCAACCGAGGATAACGGCTGGCTGGCACGCCCACGCAAATTTTTCACATGGATTTCACCGGTTGCCCACCCGCCGTTCTCTACATTACCGGCCAAGTGTCACCGGTCGGCAACTTGTTAGTTAGCCCACCGGGCAACTTTATAACCGCAACGCGTTCAGCGAAAAGACAGCGCCCCTGTGACAGCCTCCCGCTTCACTAAGGGCACTCGCCAACGCCATTGCGCCTAACTAGTACAACATTGCCGACGGTGCCCATGGTGAATGAAGTGGTTGACCTTACCCTGACCAAACCGCGCTTGCCCCGGACCTTTTTCAAGCGCCTGCGCAGGCTTTGGATGGGGATTGGCGTGGTCGGTTTGTTGCTCGGTTGCAGCCTGCTGTGGCCTGCGTCGCCACGGGACCTGGGCGTCGGCAATCGCCTGCTGACCTCGCAAGTGCTGCCGCTGTGGCGTGATGGCGACGTGATCGTGCTGGTGCGCCATGAAGAACGCTGCGACCGTTCGACCAACCCCTGCCTGGGTCCGGTCGAAGGGCTGACCGTCAGTGGCAGCCAGCAAGCCGAAAAACTCGGCAAAGCCTTTGCTGCCTTGGGCATGGCCGGCAGCGACGTGTTGGCCAGCCCGGCCATCCGCACCGCCCAGACCATGCGTTTCATGTTTGGCAAAAGCGACTTTACGTCCGGCGAGCGCGCCGTTTGCGGCACGGCCATGGGCGAAGAATTGCTCAGCCACAAGGCCCCGGGCCGCAACCTGGTATTCGTCACCCACAGCGGCTGCATCGCCGACTTCGAGAAGAGCCTGGGTTTCCCCCACGCCACCTTCCCGCAATACGGCAGTTCATTGTTCGTGCAGGTGTTGCCCAACGCCAAGTTCAAAGTATTGGGCATCGTCAACAATCAGAACTGGCCCAACGCACTCAAGCAGTTCTAACACTTCTCCATGTTCAGCCAAACGACAGCCATCTTCTGGCATGTTTAGTGGTGCCTGTTAGTTAAGGATGTCATGAACACTTTCAATAACTTAGTGGAAACTTCGATGGTTTGCGCTATGGCTTCTATACCTCAATTTCCGTCCATTGAACGTCAAGGAGCGACGTTTGCATGATGCGTTTTAAACCCCTGCATGTGTTGTTGCTGGCCATCGCTGCGTTCTATTTGTTGCCCCTGGGCCTACACGGCCTGTGGATCCCGGATGAAACCCGCTACGCCCAGATCAGCCAGGAAATGCTGCTGAGCGGCAACTGGGTCACCCCCCACTTCATGGGCGTGCGCTACTTCGAAAAACCGGCCGCCGGCTATTGGTTGATCGCCCTCGGCCAAGCAGTATTTGGCCAGAACCTGTTCGGCGTGCGCATCGCCTCGGCCTTGACCACGGCGCTGAGCGTCTGGCTGGCCTACCTGGTCGCGCGGCGCATGTGGCACGACCCGCGCAAGAGCTTCGCGAGCGCCCTGCTCTACCTGAGCTTTGGCCTGGTTGCCGGGCAAGCGGGTTACTCCAACCTCGATCCGCAATTCACCTTCTGGGTCAACCTCAGCCTGGTCGCGTTGTGGTTTGCCCTCGACAGCCCCACCACCCGTGGCCGCCTGGCCTCGTGGACGGTGCTGGGCGTGGC
>JAZKDY010000082.1:0-11031 GCA_040387325.1 Pseudomonadota bacterium
GGTCTTGCCCATGCCGTTCTGGTAGCGGCCCAGGATGCGCTGGTTGATCGCGTCCGCGCTGGTGTTCACATAACTCTTGTCGGCAATGGTTTCAGCCATCTTGTTCTTGTTGCTCAAGCTTGCATCGATCCACTGGCCGGCTTCGATGATGGCGGCGGTCACGGCGCGGGCCGTGTTGGGGTATTTCTTCACAAACTCGGCCGTGGTGCCCAGCACCTTTTCGGGGTGGTCTTTCCAGATGTCCTGCGTAGTGGTGGCGGTCACACCGATGCCATCGATGATGGCGCGATGGTTCCAGGGTTCACCCACGCAGTAGCCGTCCATATTGCCCACACGCATATTGGCCACCATTTGTGGTGGCGGCACGGTGATGACCTTGGCATCCTGCATGGGGTTGATGCCATTGGCTGCCAGCCAGTAGTACAGCCACATGGCGTGTGTGCCGGTGGGGAAGGTCTGGGCAAAGGTGTATTCGCGCTTCTCGGCCGCCATCAGCTTGGCAAGACCCGGGCCGTCCACGGCGCCCTTGTCGGCCAGCTTTTTGGACAGCGTGATGGCCTGGCCGTTCTGGTTGAGTGTCATCAGCACGGCCATGTCTTTCTTGGGGCCGCTGATGCCAAGGTGCACGCCGTAGATCAGGCCGTACAGCGAGTGGGCAAAGTCCAGCTCGCCATTGACCAGCTTGTCGCGCACGCCGGCCCAGCTGGCTTCCTTGCTGGGGATGATCTTGACGCCGTATTTTTTGTCGATGCCCAGCACCGAGGCCATGACCACGCTGGCGCAATCGGTCAGCGGGATGAAGCCGATCTTGACCTCGGTCTTCTCGGGTGCGTCCGAGCCTGCGGCGTAGACCACCGAGCGCAGCGCCGGTGTGATGCCAATGGCACCCAATGCGGCGGACTGCAGCACTTTGCGGCGGCTGAGGTGGTTGTGCAAGAAATCAGTCATGGCAAACAGCTTTCAAAAAATGTTGACGAAATGTTGTTGACGTTCAGGAACGAAAAAAGGCGTCCTCACACGGCACACAGCTTGTTTAAAAGCCGCGTACCGGTGGGGACGCCTTTGTCCGGGTTCGACACGCAGTACCCGCCGTTGGGTGCCGCCTGTCTATGACCATCCTTGGTCTTGCAGGGATATACGCAATGAGCGTGCCAGATATTTTTTATGCTGTCCGATTCAGTTTTTGCAATCAATAACTCCTGTTTTGATAGCGCATAATGCATATTCCACGGGGGCTGCAGCCCTGTTTTGCATACAAGCCCCGGCGCAGGGGGTTGCTGGCACCAAGCTTGTGCAGTGCACCAAAACGTGCGCAGCGCTCAAGTAATGCATGCAGGTGGTCGACAAATACTCCATGACCACCTCTATCGAAACCACCAAGGCGCACACCAATCGCAAAGTTCCGGTTGAACAGTGGCCGGAATCCCTGGAAATACTGCGCCACCTGGCTGCACAAAACAAGGCGATGACGATACGGGAGCTGGCGCACGACGTCAGCGCCCCCGAAATCTCCACACGCAATCGCCTGGCGCGGCTGGAAATATTGGGTGCGGTAGAGGCTTCGCGCTCCACCAGCACCTTGGCACCGGGCAAGAACGTGACCTGTGCCCACTATGCAATTACCCAGTACGGCCGGGACTGCGCCGTGTCGCGCGGCAAGCCCGCGGACGCCATGTCCAGGTTGTGTGTCAACAGTGTCTTTGCGCTGGCCCGCGCGATGAACTTGAGTACCTGATTGCCCACTAGCCCAGCAAATCCATCGCATCGAGCATGCGCTGTGATACATCCACCACCTTGAGCCCCTTGTCCATGGCGGACTTGCGCAGCTTCTCGTAAGCGGCCTGTTCGCTCAGGCCCTGGCGCTGCATCAGCAGGCCTTTGGCGCGGTCGATGATGCGCCGGTTCTTCAGCTCGGTGCTCAGGTCCTGCACCTCGGTCCTGGCGTCGGCCAACTCGGCCCGCAAGGCCTGGTCCTGCTCAAAACGCGCCATTGCCACGTCCAGAATGGGGCGGATGCGCTCGGGCGACAAACCGGCCACGATGTAGGCGGACACCCCCGCGGCCACTGCGGCGCGCGCATTGGACGTGTCGCTGTCGTTGGTGAACATCACAATGGGGCGGCGCGCATCCCGCGTGGCCATCACCACATGCTCCAGCGCATCCCGGGCCTCGCTTTCGGCATCCAGAATGATGATGTCGGGCTGCAGTTGGGCCAAGCGCTCGTGCAGGAAGGTGTCCGCAGGCAGCACCGCGATCAGGTTGAAGCCGCTCTCCAGCAGACCGATGCGCAGGCTGCGCGAACGTTCTGCCTGGTCCAGCGCCTGGCTGTCGCCGGAGTCGGCGATGTCCAGGTCGGGGGCGATAACAACGATGCGCAGGGCTTCAGACATGGTCTGTGCCACGCAATATTCGGGCCAGCCTCAGGGTTTACGCCAATAGTGGTAGCGCCATACGGTGGTGAATCCGGCGCGCCGGTACAGCGCCAGTGCGGAGCTGTTGTCTTCTTCCACTTGCAAAAAGACCCGTTCCAGTGCATTGCGGGTTGCCGTGTCAGCCAATCCGCCCAATACACGGGCGGCCAGGCCGCGTCCCCGGCTGTTCGCGGCGGTGCGCATGCCGTGGATGCTGGCCCAGCCCTGGCTCAGCGACGCGGTTCCGGCCGCCAACGATTGGCCATCCTCCTGCACACTGGCATAGACCACATGGCGGCTGCGGCTCAGGGCCTGGATGCGGTGTGCGCCATCCACCGGGTCAAAGCCGTCGCCCAGGTAAACGCTAGACCATGCGGGCGTGGGAGTCTGGCTGACATCGGCGGGCGTTGTCTGGCATATCTGGCGCATCTGCTGCACCGTGCCCACCTGCACCAGCGTGGGCTGCTCGGCGCGGTAACCCAGGCGCTGCAGTTCGGCGTGGAGGTTGTCCAGGCCGGCCACGTCGGCCACACGAAAGGCAGCCTGCAGGCCGCGCGCAGCGTACAGGGTCTCGATGTGGGCCACCTGTGCGGCATCCAGTTGGTGGTGGCGCAGGGGCACAGCGCTTTTGGCGCGGCCAATGGTGGAGTTGTCAAAGGGCAGCAGCCAGTTTTCAATTTCGCCGGTGGCGGGTGGTGCCACGGCATCCAGCGTGGCGCGCTCGATGTTGGCGATGTCGGTGTCGGTAAGTGTTGGCATGGGGGTAGGGATGGGCATGTGTGCCATTTTGCCCGCGGCAAATGCAGGCCTGTGCCATTGCTGTTTTACCGGCTTGTTTTTTAACCCAATAGTGTTTTAATGGGACCAAATCGCGCTACAGCCCCCCGCAAGTGGGCTTCAGTAGCTATGAATTGAATAGCAACCAGCACACGCCATGTCCCCTCCCGCACCTGCAGTCTCCGAACACGTGGCGCAACACGTCGCACTTTTGCGTCGGGATGTTCTGTTTGCCGACCTGTCTGGCCCCCAGCTTGCGCGCCTGCTCGGCGGCCTGCACACCGTGGAGTTTGCAGCGGGTGAGACGCTGTACGAAAAAGACAGCGCGGCCAAGTTCCTCTATGTGCTGGAGTCCGGCAGCCTGCAGCTGACCACCCCCAGCGGGCGCATGGTCAACTTGCCCGACATGCGTTGCGGCGAGGAGGCTGCCAGCGACAACAAAAACTACCTGTGCAGCGTCTCGGCCCTGACACCCGTCAAGGCGCTGCAGATTCCGCGCGAGGCCCTGACCGATCTGGCCGCCGGTGTACCCACGCTGCGCAGCAAGGCCATGCTGGTGCTGATGGGGTATGTGGGCGGCGAGAGTTTCCTTAAACCCGCTGGCACCGACAAGGCCAAGAAGGCTGCGCCCAAACCGTTGACCCGCGGTGAATGGGTGGGCTGGCTGGGCGTGATCCTGGTGCCGCCGCTGGTCTACTTTCTGGCCAGCGCGGCCGGACTGGTGGTGGAGGCCTCGCTGTTTGTGGCCGTGTTGTCGGCCACGGTGCTGATGTGGCTGTTCAACCTGGCGGATGAATTTGTGCCGCCGCTGGTGGCCATCACGGCGGTGCTGATCGTCGGCCTGGTGCCGTCGGACATTGCGCTGGCTGGCTTCTCGTCGCGCACGCTGACCACGCTGGTGGGGGTATATGCGCTGGCGGCGGTGATATCGGCCTCGGGCCTGAGCTACCGCTTCATGCTCTGGCTGTTGATACGCCTGCCGGATACGCCGTTCTGGCACCAGACGGCGCTACTGCTGTCGGGCTACATCCTGTCGCCCATCATGCCCTCGGGAAATGCCCGCTTGTCGCTGGTGCTGCCGTTTTACCGCGACATGATCGATGGCCTGAACCTGCCAGCGCACAGCAAATCCGCCACTGCGCTGATGGCGGCCACCTTTTCAGGCGCCATGCTGTTTTCACCCATGCTGTTGACCAGCAAGTCGTCCAATCTGACGGCCTTTGGCATGTTGCCGGTGCAGTTGCAGGAGCAGTTTCAGGGCTTGTTCTGGTTTGTGGCGGCCGCAGTGGCTGCGCTGACGGTTACTGCCATGCACCTGGTTGTGGTACGCCTGTGTTTTGGGCCCAGCAGCCAGGCCGCCTTGCCCAAGGGGCGGCTGCAGCACCAGCTGGATTTGCTGGGTGCCATCACCCGGCCGGAGAAGGCGGCACTGACCGGTTTTCTGTTTTTTCTGGTGGGAGCCGGCACGGTGGACTGGCACCAGATTTCGCCCGCCTGGCTGGCGGCATTTTTGCTGATCGGTCTGCTGCTGATGGGCCTGCTGAGCAAGAAGGATTTTCAGCAGAAGATCGACTGGCCCATGATCTTTTTCCTGCTCAGCCTGGACGGCTTGAGCCGCGCTATCACCTACCTGGGGCTGGATGCTGCGCTGGCCCGTTCGGCCGGTAATATGTTTGACTTTGTGGGCGGCAGCCTGGTCTGGTTCATCCCGGTGGCGCTGCTGGTCACGCTGCTGCTGCGCCTGGTGCTGCCCATCACGGCCGGCATGGTGGTGGCAGCCGTGGTCCTGATCCCGATCGGGCAGGCACAGTTCATCAACCCCTGGGTGGTGGTGTTTCTGACGGCCATGTTCAGCGACATCTGGTTCAAGCCATACCAGAGTTCCCAGTACCTGCAGGTCATGGGCAGCGGTCTGGATCGCTACTACAAACACACGGATTTCCTGCGCTATAACCACTGGATGAACCTGTCGCGCCTGATGGCTGCCTATCTTTCGATCCCCTATTGGCAATGGTTGGGCCTGGTATGAAAAACGGAACACTGGCCACACTCACGGTGGCATTCCTTCTCGTCGCGCTGCTGTTGCTGGGCGGTTTTAATCTGTCCAAACCGCGCATCCTGGTGCTGCACAGCTCGGACCGTACGTCCACCACGGTGGGCAAGGTGGATGAGGGCATTCGCCAGGTGCTGGACAAGAACCGACAGCCAATGACCACCCACTGGCATTACCTGGGTATAGACAACCTGCCCGACGAAGACCACCGCCAGGATGCAGCCAAGGTGGGCCTGCGCGCCATTGAGCAGTTCAACCCCGACGTGGTGATCGCCGTGGACGACGAGGCCCAGCAGTATGTGGTGCGCCGTTTTGCCGGGCGGGACCGCCCCAAGCTGGTCTATACCGCCATCGACCACGATCCCAAGGAATATGGCTATGTCGGCGCGGCCAATGTCACCGGGGTTGCCGAACGGCTGCCGCTGGCGACCCTGCGCGATGTATTGCAGTACGTCAAACAAGGGCAGCCCGTGCGGCTGGCCGTGCTGGGCGACACGGGGCCCACCAGCAAGGGCCAGCTCCAGCAGGTGCAGGCTTTTGATTGGGGGCCGCACAGTGTGGTCAGCGCGCAGACCTTGGGCGATTTCCCGGCCTGGCAGGCGGCCATCAAGGCACTGGAGGGCAAGGCCGACGTGGTGTTGGTGCTGTCGCACGGCAGCCTGCCCACAGCGCCTGGTGCGAGGACCACCGTACCCGCGGCCGATGCCATTCGCTGGATCGAAACCCACTCCAAACCCTTGCCCATTGGCACCGATATTGAATTTGTGCAAAAGGGTGGGGGGCTGGGTGTGGCGCCATCAGCCAAGTCCATGGGTGAAGTGGTCGCCACCGATGCGCTGGTCTGGCTCAAGGGCAAACCAAGCGCTGCGGCACCGCTGGCCAGCCAAGACACGCGCCACAGCATGGCGCTGCGTGCCTCCTCGCTGCAAGCCAGGGGCATCAGCCTACCGTCCATCTATGCCGAAGCTGCGCGGCTGGAGCAGTTGTATTACCCGTAACTTTCGGGCGTGTGCCAGGGTTGCGGGGAGACCAAAGTCCGGTCCGCCTAAACTCTGTGCCTATGGTTGATGAAAATTTTCTGGTACTGGGTATCGAATCGTCCTGCGACGAAACGGGTGTGGCTTTGGTGCAATGGCAGGGCCAGGACGTGCCCACCTTGTTATCCCACGCCTTGTATAGCCAGATCGACATGCACCAGGCCTTCGGTGGTGTGGTGCCAGAGCTCGCCAGCCGCGACCATATTCGCCGCGTGTTGCCATTGACCAACGAGGTGTTGGCTGCCAGTGGCTGGTCACTGGCTGATGTGGACGTGGTGGCCTTTACCCGCGGCCCGGGGCTTGCCGGCGCCTTGTTGGTGGGTGCGGGTGTGGCGTGTGCAATGGGCGCGGCATTGGACAAACCTGTCTTGGGTGTTCACCACCTGGAAGGGCATTTGTTGTCGCCGTTTCTGAGTGCGGATCCCCCGCAGTTTCCATTTGTCGCGCTGCTGGTGTCCGGCGGGCACACGCAGCTGATGCGGGTGGATGGGGTAGGGCGGTATGAATTATTGGGTGAGACGATTGATGATGCCGCAGGTGAGGCGTTTGACAAGTCCGCCAAGCTGATGGGCCTGGGTTATCCGGGTGGTCCGGCCCTGGCGCGTATGGCGGAGCTGGGTGACCCGGCGGCCTATAAATTGCCGCGGCCCTTGCTGCACAGTGGCAATCTGGATTTTTCGTTTGCGGGGCTGAAGACCGCGGTACTGGTGCAGGCGCAGCGCATGGTTGCGGCCGACGCGGCGCTGGCGGCGGGTTTGCCTGTACCCAGCGCGCAACCCAATGGAGGTAGCACCGAAGGTTTTGGCGCACTGCCCTTGCAGCAACGCAACGATCTGGCGGCCTCTACACAAGCGGCCATCGTCGAAGTGCTGGTGAAAAAATCCCTTGCGGCACTGAAGCAAACAGGCTTGCAGCGCCTGGTGGTGGCCGGTGGCGTAGGGGCCAACCGCAGTCTGCGTGCGCAGCTCAACGCGGCCTGCGCCAAGCGCAATGTGCGGGTGCATTACCCCGAGCTGCACCTGTGCACCGACAACGGCGCCATGATTGCCATGGCTGCCGCCATGCGCATGCAAAGTGGGCTGCAACTGGCTACCAGGACCTACGCGTTTGATGTCAAGCCGCGCTGGCCGCTGGATAGCCTGTAGACAAGCTTATTGGATTTGCAGTTCGGCGGCGTTGCTGACCGGTACTTTCTTGACCAGTTTCAATGTCAACACGCCGTGTTCCAATTTGGCTTCGCTGGTCGCGGCGTCGATCTCCAATGGCAACTCATATGCGGCGTTGTAGCGGCGTGCAGCGCCTTCCTTGCTGCTGATGCGCACCACGGCGCCTTCGATGGCGATGCCCAGTTGGTCTTTGGCAATACCGGGCAGGTCAAGGGTCAACGTAAAACTGGTTTCATCCTGTGTATACGCAACAGCCTGTTTGGAGCTGGCACGCAGCGCTTCGTCCATGAAGCGCTCCAGTGTGCGACCCGTGTTGGCATAGGCGTGGCGGTTCAGTTGAGGGCGGGCAGTCGTAGCAAAAAACATGGTGGGTACTCCTAGTACACTGCGCGGCTCTCACAGCGATCGCCGCATGGATCTAAGCTGCGACTCTTCTTTCATTTTTCAAGAAAATAATCGAATGTTTATTCTTAATCGTTGGGCCTTGAAAACGGTATCGGTGGCGCTATGTGTGCTGCCTTTCGCCAGCGGTGCCGCCTTGGCGCAGGCGCCTGTCACCACCCCCATCAAGCTTGCCATGGTCGAGGCCCTGAGTGGACCCAATGCCAATGCCGGCGAGGCTGTGTTTCGCAACCTGGCCTGGGCCGTGGAGCGTGTCAATGCGCGCGGTGGCGTGAAACTGCCCGCATCAAATGGTGGCAATCAGATGTTGCAGCTCGAGCGCTACGACAGCAAGGGCCAGAACGAAGAGGCTTTGTCGGTGCTGCGCTCGGCCATCGACAACGGCGCGCGTATTGTGTTGCAGGGTAATTCGTCGGCCAACGCTGCAGCCTTGATCGATGCGATCAACAAACACAACGAACGCGATCCGGCGCGCCGTGTGGTGTTTTTGAACTACTCTGCCGTAGACCCGGTGCTGACGAATGAGAAGTGCAGCTACTGGCATTTCCGGTTTGATGCGCATGCCGACATGCGCATGGCCGCGTTGATGGACGTCATCAAGGACGACAAGGCGCTCAAGGGTGTGTACCTGATTGGCCAGGACTACAGTTTTGGCCAGTCCGTGTTGCGTGAGGCGCGCCGCCAACTGGGCGTGCAGCGACCGGATGTGGCGATCGTCGGAGAAGAGCTGCACCCCATGGCGCGTGTGAAGGACTTTTTGCCCTATGCCAACAAGATCAAGGCCAGCGGGGCAGGGGCCGTCATCACCGGCAACTGGGGCAATGACCTGACACTGTTGATCAAGGCCGCCAAGGACGTGGGTTTTGAAGGCAAGTTCTACACCTTCTACGGCAATGCCTTGGGCGCACCGGCCGCGATTGGTGAGGCCGGTATTGGCAAGGTAGTAGCCGTCGCAGACTGGTTGCCCAATGTGCAGACGGCTGGCAGCGAGGCTTTTTACAAGTCATTCCGCGCACGCTACCCCTTGGCATCCGACGATTACGTCCACATGCGGATGCAGTTGCTGGTCGAAGCTCTGACGCAGTCCCTGGAGGCCGCGGGCAGTACCGACATCGCTGCGGTTGCAGCGCAACTGGAGAAAGTCAAAGTGAGCCTGGGCGGCCAATCGGGCAGCATGCGCGCGGCGGACCACCAGTTCCAGCAACCCTTGGTGGTTGGGGTCATGGAGCGCCAGGGTACGCCCGGCGTCAAATTTGACGTGGAAGGCTCCGGCTACGGATTCCGGGTGGTCAAGACCCTGGCACCTGAGGCGGCAGAAATGCCCACCAGCTGCAAGATGCAGCGGCCCTGAGCCTTGCCAGAGCGGGCCTGTATAGCCTTTGTACACACTTTTGCAGTTCGGGCTATAATCGACAGGCTTTGCATTCGGCAAGGCGCACGCCAGGAGCAGTTCCAGCACCTGGCGCAAGTTCAGAAACCAGGGACCCGCGGCCAATAAATGGTCAGCAGAGGTCCCGACATGACAGGAAATATAGCCATGATCGCATCCAGCATCAAAGCCGCTGTTGTCAAAGACAACGCACGCAGCCCATCCGATACCGGCAGCCCAGAAGTGCAAGTTGCATTGCTGACCGCCCGCATCAACGAACTCATGCCCCACTTCAAGACCCACGCCAAGGACCACCACGGTCGCCGCGGCCTGGTTCGCATGGTGAACACCCGTAAGAGCCTGTTGGCCTACCTGAACCGCGTAGACCACGACCGTTATGTTGCTCTGATCGCCAAGTTGGGTCTGCGTAAGTAAGCTGCGTACATCAGCGCTTCACCAAATGACAGACGCCTGAGTTAGTTCACTAGCTCAGGCGTTTTTTACTTCGGAGACGGCAAAAACAGAGCGAAGCTGTGTCATTCCACGGAAATTGGCGGTTGTTTTCTACCGCAGTTTAAGTTTCTCTGGAATGGCATCGTGTTCTGCGTTGTTGCCTCCGGGCTTGGCAGGTGGCCTTTACCTGCCAGCGGGTTCCCGCACTATCAGGAGATAAAACAATGAGCATTTTCAATAAAGTCACCAAGACCTTCCAATGGGGTCAACACACCGTCACGATGGAAACCGGCGAAATCGCGCGGCAATCCACTGGCGCCGTATTGTTGGACATGGACGGCACCGTCGTTTTGGCCACTGTTGTTGCCAAGACTGAAGGCAAGCCTGGTCAGGATTTCTTCCCCCTGACCGTTGACTACCTGGAAAAGAGCTACGCCGCTGGCAAGATCCCTGGCAGCTTCTTCAAGCGCGAAGGCCGCCCCAGCGAATTTGAAACGCTGACCAGCCGCCTGATCGACCGCCCGATCCGCCCCCTGTTCCCCGAAGGTTTTTTCAACGAAGTGCATGTGGTCATCCACACCGTGTCGTTGAACCCTGAAGTCGATGCCGACATCGCCGCGATGATCGCCGTGAGCGCCGCCTTGTCCATCTCTGGCGTGCCGTTCACCGGCCCCATCGGCGCAGCCCGCGTGGGTTATGTCAATGGCGAATACGTGTTGAACCCCGGCCAGACCGCACGCAAGGATTCCATCATGGATCTGGTCGTTGCCGGTACGGAATCCGCCGTGTTGATGGTCGAATCCGAAGCCCAACAGCTGTCTGAAGAGATCATGCTGGGCGGTATCGTTTATGGCCACGCGCAAGGCAATATTGCCATCAACGCCATTCACGAGTTGGTGCGCGAAGCCGGTAAGCCCGTGTGGGACTGGAAAGCACCTGCCAAGGACGAAACCCTGATCGCCAAGATCGACGGTCTGGCCAAAGCCAAGCTGGAAGCGGCTTACCAGATCCGCAACAAGCAAGCCCGTACACAAGCCTGCCGCTCTGCTTACTCCGAAGTCATGGCTGCCCTGAAGGCCGACGGCGCTGCGTTTGACAGCGTGGCCATCGAAGGTCTGCTGTTTGAAATCGAGGCCAAGATTGTTCGTGGCCAGATTCTGGCAGGCGAGCCCCGCATCGACGGCCGTGACACACGCACCGTGCGCGCTATCGAAATCCGCAACAGCGTGCTGCCCCGCACCCACGGTTCGGCCCTGTTCACCCGCGGTGAAACACAGGCTTTGGTCGTGACAACACTCGGCACCGAGCGCGATGCACAACGTATCGACGCTTTGAGTGGCGACTACGAAGACCGTTTCATGCT
>JAZKDY010000083.1:0-14228 GCA_040387325.1 Pseudomonadota bacterium
AATCATGCGGCGGTCCAGCTTGAAGCTGACCTTGCCGGGCACGACGTTGGTGTTGGTGCCGCCTTCGATGCGGCCGACGTTGAGGTAAGGGTGATTGATGCCCTCGACGCCTGAGGTCACCTGCCTGTACAGCGTGTTCTGTGCATACAGCGCGGTCAGGATGTGATTGGCGGCCTGCAGCGCATCCACACCCGACGCCGGAATGGCCGCATGCGCCATCTTGCCGTGCACAGTCACTTCCATCTGCAGACAGCCGTTGTGCGCGGTGATGACCTGATAACTGAAGCCCGCGGCCACCATCAGGTCGGGTTTGATGATCTTGTGTTGGAGCAGCCAAGCCGGGCCGACTTCGCCACCAAACTCTTCGTCGTAGGTGAATAACAACTCAACGCTGCCGTGGGTTGGTTTGGCTACAGCTTCCAGCGCACGCACTGCGAATGTGTAAGTTGAGAAATCACACTTGCTGACCGCTGCCGCGCGGCCATAAATCTTGCCGTCTTCAATCTCACCGCCATAGGGGTTCTTGGTCCAGCCTTCACCTGGTGGTACCACGTCACCATGGGCATTGAGCAGCACCGTGGTGCCTGCCCCATACTTGCGGCGCACAACGAGGTTGGTGATGGTTTCCAGCCCGGCGGCGCGTACCTCGGCTTCGGGCACGGCGTGTTTTTCGGCATCAAAACCAAAGCCGTGCAGCAGCTCGGCGGTGCGTTCGGCGTGGGGTGTGTTGTTGCCCGGTGGGGTGTCGGTGGGCACACGTATCAGCTCCTGCAGGAAGCGGACCTGCTCGTCAAAGTGGGTGTCGATCCAGGCGTCGAGTTGGGCGTAGGTGTTCATGGGAATGTCGGATGGGGATGGGTAGTACGCGGATCAGTCCGCAGGCGATTGGGCCATGTCGGCCAGCAAATGGGCAAAGGCGTCGATGGCCAGCTGCATGTCGTCGTTGGTGGTGGATTCCAGCGGGTTGTGGCTGATGCCAGAGTTCAACCCACGCACAAATAACATGGCCTGGGGCATGATTTCGTGCAGCTTCATCGCGTCGTGGCCGGCGCCGCTGGGCATGCGGTGCAGCGGTACGCCCAATGCAGTTACCGCCTGCTCCCAGCGGGTTTGCCAGGCGGGTGCGCTGGGTGCGGCGCTGGCGCGCATGTTTTCTGTGACGCTGTGGTGCACACCACGGCGGGTGCAGATGGCGGCCAGTTCGGTCAGCACGTCGTCTGCCAGCTTGTCGCGCTGCGCATTGTTGGGCGCGCGCAGGTCCAAGGAGAACAAACAGCGGCCCGGCACCACATTGATGGAGCCATTGGGCACCTGCAGCATGCCCACGGTGCCGACCGAGTCACCATCGGCCGCCGCACGGCGCTCCACAAACAACACCAGCTCGGCCACGGCCGTTGCGGCATCACGCCTGCGGTCCATGGGCGTGGTGCCGGCGTGGCTGGCCATGCCGGTCACTTCACACTGGTAACGCACACCGGCGTTGATGGAGGTGACGATGCCCAGCGGAATGTCCAACTCGTTCAGCACCGGGCCCTGTTCTATATGCACTTCGACAAAACCGTGGTAGTTGTCGGCATTGCGTTTGAGGCTGGGGATGTCGTCCACACACAGGCCGGCGTGTTGCATGGCGGCGCGCATGGTGATGCCGTCGGCATCCGCCTGGTCCAGCCAGGCGGGATTGAAGTGCCCCGTCAACGCGCCGGAGCCCAAAAAGGTGGCTTTGTAGCGCTGGCCTTCTTCTTCGGCAAAGGCGACGATCTCGATGGCAAACGGCAGGCGTTTACCGGCTGCGGCCAGTTGCTGCACGCAGGCTAGCGGCACGTAGATGCCGAGGCGCCCGTCGTACTTGCCACCGTTGCGCACGGTGTCGTAATGGCTGCCTGTGAGCAGTGTCTTATGAGAAATAGGGCCGTAGCCCTCGTCGGATGGACTTGATGCGCTATCTTTTTTATAACAGCCCACCACATTGCCCACGGCATCGATATGCACGGTGTCGCAACCCGCCTGGCGCATGTCCGCGCTGATCTGCTCTGCACAGGCGCGGTGGGCGTCGGTCAGGTAGGTGACGGTGAGCTGGCCGAGTTCGGCATAACCGGTATCGGTGTGCTGCGCCAAGGCTTCCTGCCAATCCCAGACGGTGTTGCCTAGTTCGGGCACGTAGCCAAACAGGTCGTTGAGGCGGATCTCGGCAATGCGGTGGATGTTGCGCAAACACTCCTGGCGCTCAAACTCGGGGTGGCCTTGCAGGCGCCGCGCAAACGTGGCGATGATCTCGGCTTTGGAGAGGCCCGTGCCGCGCGGCCCGCGCACCGCCAGGATGAAGGGGAAACCAAAGCGCGCGTTGTAGTCGCGGTTGAGCTGCTGGATGGTTTCAAACTCTTGCGGCGTGCAGTGCGTAAGACCCGCCTTGCTCTGTTCGTTGCTGGACTCGGCGGTCAGGCTCTTGTCCACCATGGCCTTGCCGGCCAGTTCGGGGTGGGCGCGTATCAGCGCCAGTTGGGGCTCGATACCAGCGGCGTTCAGCACACCGACCATCGCGTATTTGAGCTGTGCCAGGCTGGTGAAAGGGCGCTGCTGCAAGGCCGCTTGTGGAATCCACGGCGAGTGTTCGTACAGGCCGGCCAACAGGCGGGTGGCCTCTTCCAGAGTCGCCTGGTTGAGTTGGGACAGGGTGATCGCCATGGGTGGTGTTCGGTAGGGGGAATGGGGGGTGTCAGGCCTGGAACGGGTGGGTGGCTTTCCAGTGCCGTGCAATGTCCACGCGGCGCGCCACCCAAACGTGGGAGTGCTGGGCTATGTGGTCCAGAAAACGCTGCAGCGCGGTGATGCGCCCGGGCCGGCCCAGCAAGCGGCAGTGCATGCCAATACTCATCATGGACGGGCGGTTATGGCCGGCCGGGTCGCCCTCGGCATACAACACGTCAAACGTGTCTTTCAGGTACTGGAAGAACGGGTCGGCGTGGGAGTAGCCCTGGGGCAGTGCAAAACGCATGTCGTTGCAGTCAAGCGTGTAGGGCACGATCAGCTGGGGCACCACCGTGCCGTCACTCTTCTGCACCTGCATCCAGAAGGGTAAATCGTCGCCGTAGTAGTCGCTGTCGTACTCAAAGCCGCCGTAGTCGGCCACCAGGCGGCGGGTGCGGGGGCTGTCGCGGCCGGTGTACCAGCCCAGCGCCCTTTCGCCAGTGAGCTTTTCGATGGCAGCCATGCCCAACTGCATGTGTTCGCGTTCAGTGGCCTCGTCCACATTCTGGTAGTGGATCCAGCGCCAGCCGTGGCAGGCAATCTCGTGGCCCAGCTCCACAAAAGCGGCGGTCAGCTCCGGGTGGCGTTGCAGCGCCATGCCCACACCGAACACGGTCAGCGGCAGGCCACGTTGCTCAAACTCGCGCAGGATGCGCCACACGCCGGAACGCGAGCCGTATTCGTAGATGCCTTCCATGCTGATGTGGCGATCCGGGTAACTTGCGGGGTTGAACATCTCCGACAGAAATTGTTCCGAACCCGCGTCACCATGCAGCACGCTGTTCTCGCCGCCCTCTTCGTAGTTCAGCACAAACTGCACCGCGATGCGCGCGCCGTTGGGCCATAACGCGTGGGGCACGTCTTTGCCATAACCGACCAGGTCGCGCGGATAGGCTTGTGTGGAGTCGTAATTTTTCATGGTGTGGCTTGGGCTGTTGTGGGTGCCAGCATCAGCGAGGCCTCCACGTGCAGCAGGTGTTCGTCCATCAGATGCAAGGCCCGTGCCTCATCACGCGCTTCCAGCGCATCCACGATGCTGCGGTGCTCTTCGTGTGAGTGTTCGGCGGCGCCGGCCGATTGGTACATCAGTGTGATCAGTGCGCAGCGCGACAGCAAATCCATCAGCAGATGCGCCAGCACCTCGTTGCCCATCAGCTGCGCCATGCGCACATGGAAGTCACCCAGCAGTGTGGTGCGGCCCGGCACGTCGCCCCGCATCACGGCGGCTTCTTCCTCGGTGATGTGGTCTTTGAGCGCGTCAATGTGTTTCTGCGTGGCAGTGCGGATAAAGGCCTGCGTCATGCCGGCCTCCAGCATGCGGCGCACGGCAAACACCTGCTGCGCCTCGGTAATCGATGGTGCCGCCACAAAGGCGCCGCGTGCCGGCTCCATGCGTATCAACCGGTTTTGCGACAACTTGAACAGCGCCTGGCGTATCAGCGTGCGCGACACACCAAACTGGTCGGCCAGGGTCTGTTCCACGAGTTTTGCGCCGGGTTGCAGGCGGTGCTCGACGATGGAGCGGGTCAGCGTTTCGACGATGAAGCCGGTGGTGGTGGAATCCATGCGGCCATCATAGCGGCACAGCACAAAAGTGTATACACTTTGCCGATACCAACCACACCGGAAACAGTTATGGGCTTGAGCACACACGTACTGGACACCATGCACGGCACACCCGCCGCCGGCATGTTGGTGGCGCTGTACACCACGCAGGGCGATGGGCAAGCGACACTGGTGAAATCCTTCACGCTCAACCAGGACGGGCGCAACCCCGGCGGCATGTTGTATGAACATGCCGACCTGAAGGTGGGCACCTACCGGCTGGTGTTCGACGTGGCGGGGTATTTCAGGGGCTGCGGCGTGAGCCTGCCCGAGCCCAATTTCCTGAACCACGTCAGTCTGGACTTTGGCGTGGCCCATGCCGACCAGCACTACCACGTGCCACTCTTGGTCAGCCCCTGGAGTTATTCCACCTACCGCGGGTCTTGATCCGGAGCATCTTGCTGATTGGCCAATATATGAATGCTTTGCGTTGGGGCAAGCATTCACAAACAAATGCAGATTATGAAAACAATTGTTTTAGCGGTCGGTGTGTCCCTGGCTTTATGGCTATCCCCATTCGAGGTTGCGGCCAAATCCGCTCCGCTGGTGGAGAACAGCTACGCATTCGACACCCAAACACCGCATACTGCCGAGCAAGTCCGGGGTTACATACTGGCTGGTGCGGGTAGATACAAGGAGCTGACCTACAAGATTGAATCGGACAGTCCTGGGGTACTGCAGCTCGAATTCAACAAGGGCGACAGACACTATGTCTCCGTGATGTTCGTTTACGACAATGCGGGTTTCAAGACGGTTTATGTCAAGAGTCAGAACCTTGGCTATGAAGAGAAAAATGGCGTGCGGACCATTCATCCCAACTACATGGTCTGGTTGGATGAGATGTTCTTGCGGATGAAGATCTCCGGGGCAATGAAGCTGGATGCCCAAGGCCAGCCAACGGACCCGAACGCCGCATCCCATGTGACGTTTCGCGCAGCAGATTCTGGTGGTTCTGCTCTCATTTCCATGACCGACGAAGCAAGTGACTGCGGAAAACTGGAAAGAGTAGGCTATGTTTCTGCGGGAGTGCCC
Organism: Pseudomonadota bacterium; assembly: GCA_040387325.1. Classification (GTDB taxonomy): domain Bacteria; phylum Pseudomonadota; class Gammaproteobacteria; order Burkholderiales; family Burkholderiaceae_C; genus Allorhodoferax. The sequence goes on from JAZKDY010000083.1 coordinate 5,383, forward strand.
GGGGTGACTGCCGAAGTACAACGAAAAGAAAATGAAGAATGGAATGAGCAGAACAAGGCTGATATTGCGACGGGCAAGAAAAGCAAACGCTCTTTCATCACCCGGCATGCACTTCCAACATATGTGGAGCCGCAACGTCCTCTTCAGGTCAGCGCATATACATCGACGACGGTTGGCACCACCACCATTTCGTGTGGCCCTGTTGTCAGAGGGTTCACACCCACAGGCGGCAAAAAGTACACTGTTGAATTTTTTGAAATGCCCACTGGGCGGCGCGGCAGTTGTGGGCTTGTGATAGTTGACGACACGGATCCTGCTGTGCGCGTGCCGGTGCCGCATGAGGAAATCACATTCAAAGAGTGCAAGAAGAAATTCCTCTTCTTTTAACACCCGAAACCTGACCGCGCTGACCCCGCGGGCATAAGCCGTCGTGTTGCAATTTGCTGGCATCCGGCGCAAGATGGCAGGGCTTACCCATCCACGCTCTGGGGAGACTGCCATGACACACCCTGCCGCATCCGGCACACACCCTGCCCACGATGTCTCCGCGCTGATTGCCGCAGTGGCGCGCAACACCGAGGCCGGTGGCCTGCGCAAATTTCTGGAGCTGTACCGCTGGAAGGTGTTGGCGGACTACATCCGGCCTGCGAAACATGTGCGGGGCGAGCTGGTCATTGGCCAGGGCGAGATGGACCGCAAGGTGTATTTTGTGGAGTCGGGCGACCTCAAGGTCGACATGCGTACCGACAAGGGCATTGTGCACCTGGCCATCGTTGGCCCAGGCAGTGTGGTGGGGGAGGCCAGTTTCTTCTCGCACCTGCCACGCATCGCCGCCGTGTCAGCCTACAGCGATTGCAAGATCTGGATACTGGCACCCGAAGACTTTGAGCGCCTGACGCATGCCAATGCCAATGTTGCATTGGCGGTGAGCATGGCCCTGGGTACCATCCTGGCCACCCGCATGCAGGACATGAGCAAACGGGTCGCCGCGATCTGAGCCAGTTTTCTAGAACGCCCAGGTCGCCACCACATAAGCCTGGCGCTGCACCGGCAACTGGCGCACGACGGCGCTCTCGGGGCCACCATGTCTGCGCAGGCCCGCTTCCAGCTTGATCTGGTCACCCGACCAGAGCACAGACGCGGTGGTGATATGCCCCTGGTCGGCCGGGTGATACAGCACATCCAGCGCCGGTTGCCAGCGTTCATGCTGCCAGCTCAGGCGCACAAACACATTGTCCTGGCGCAGGTTGGTGGACGCGCCAAAGGCATTCCCCTGCCAGGCCAGGTTGCCAGCCACCGCGGATGCCGGTACGCGCCGGTTCAGCCACAGTGGCAGGGCCTGGTTGCGAGCGGTCCAGTCGTTCCACTGCGCGTCGCTCAAGGCCGTGTCGTCGTGCCAGGCTTCCACCATCACACCGATCTGGCTCTCGTGGGTCCAGCTGCCGCCCACCAGAAATTGCTGACCCGCGCCGGTGCGGATGGCCTGCCAGGGGTTGGTGGCAGACAGGCCCGTGCCGGTGTTGCTGCTGGCCAGGCTGTTGGCGTGCTGGTAGCAGCGCACCGAGGCGTGCAGTTCGATGGCGTCGCTGGCCACCCAGGATGCAGCCACGCCCAGGCTGGCGCCCGTGTGTTCACCGTGGCGCGCAAAACCATGCCAGTCCACCGCGCCAGCGCGCCGGTAGACGCGGGCGGCCAGCGCGGCCTCTTTGGCGCCGGTGTTGGTTTGTGCCTCCAGCGGATTCACCCACACCAGGGACCAGGCCGTGTCGGCGTCGAAATGTTCGGCCATCAGCAGCGGTTTGCCGGTCAGCGCCTCGGACGCCAGCGTGCGCCGCACCTCCTGCTGCACCATGTCGTTGGGCCGGAAGCCGAAGCCCACGTCCCAGGACACGACCTTCTTGCCCGCGCTCCACTGCCAGCCCAGCGCCTTGCCGGATGCATAGGCTTCGTTGATCCAGCCATCGCTGGTGGTGCTGCCACCGTGCGGACTGCGGGCCTGCGCCGTAGCAACCGCATGCAGTGTGAACGGGCCCGCCTTGGCGGATGCACGCAACTCGGCCTGCACGGTGGCAGCAGAGGGCTCGGTGCTGGCCGAACCTGGCTGCAAAAGGTTGGCCTCGGCCAGCGGCCCGGCATCCGCCGCCTGGCGGTCCACCCAGGCGGCGCGCACCTGGCCCGATACCTCGGTGCTGTGGGCTATGCCGACCAGCGCGCAGGCTCCCAACGCAGCAAGCATAGAGCGGCGCATCAAAAATGTAGACATGCTCTCTATTCCAATGATGGATTACGTGCGAGAAACATCGGGTTGAGCCATTCCGCCGGCACCGTGCGCTCCTTGCGTGCCAGGTACTTGATGCGCGTTTCCTTTTTGTTGCTCAGCTGGTCCACCAGCACCATCTCGGACACGGTGGTTGGGTTGGTGGGCTTGTCCATCACAAACCTGGCTTGCTTGGCCAGCTTGTCGGATTGCACAAACAGGTCGGCGCGCACCGGCTCGTGCCGCGTCTTGCCTATCCACAGCTCGATGCGCTGGTAGGTCACGCCCTTGCGGCTGGCCTGCAGGCTCAGGTGCAGGCAGCTTGCCTTGCCGTCGAGTGCACAGGGCTCTTCGCCCACCACGGTGCCGGTATAGTCACCCGCCCAGTTCATCGTGGCGATGTCGCCGGTGGATGCATCACCCAACAACTTTTGCATGGGGGTGATGCGCATGGGGCGCTGGGTGTTGGGCATCAGCAGCCAGAAGTCGTCGGCCAGCATCAGCACCTTCTGGCCTTTCTCGACTGGGCTTTGCATCAGCACCAGGGACTTGCGTTCGGACTGGGCAAAGACCGTGTAGCGGCGCTCCTTGTCTTGGCTGCCGTCGGTGTTGAAGACGGTGACCTGGGTGTCCACCTGAAGGTTCTCGGCGCTCATGCGGTAGCGGTCGGCGTCTTTGAGCAGGGTGTTGATGTCTTGCGCCAGGGCGGGTGTTGCGGTGGCCGCGGCCACCGCAAGTGCGGCAAGGGCTTTGTAGAAGTGTTTCATGTCGTTCTGCAGAGAATGTTTATGAGAAATTGGCCTCTAGCCCCCGAATCCATTGCGTGTATCGCTATGAATTCAGGAGTTACGTATGCGCCAGCGCATCCACCACCGGCATGTGCACGGTCTTGCGTGCCACCCAGCTGGATGCCAGCATGGTCAGCAACACCATGGCGGCCAGCGTGGCGATGTACATCAAAGGGTCAATGGCCACGTTCAGCGGATAACCCACCGAGCGCCCGGGTGGTGGTGGCATGTGCACGGGCACCACGTAGAGCATCAGCGAGATGCCCAGTGACAGTGCCGCACCCGTCACCGCGCCCACACCACCCAGCACCATGCCCTCCAGCGCCAGTGTGCGCAGCAGCTGGCCGGGCAGGGTGCCCATGGCGCGCAGTGTGCCGATCTCGCGGGTGCGCTCGATGATGGCCATGGCCATGGCATTGGTCACCACAAACACCACGATGACACCAATGATCAGCCCCAGCGCACCGAAGATGCGGTTGTACAAATCACGCACCGACTTGTAGAAGAAGGCCTGGTCCATCCAGGTCTGCACCGTGAGCTGCGGGTGCTGGGCGGCCAGGCGCTGCTGCACTGGCTCGGTGGATTCCATACGGTCCAGGAAGATGCCCAGGCTGGACACACGCTGCGTCACCAGCAGTTTCTGCGCGGTCACGATGTCGGTGTAGACCAGGCGCTTGTCCACATCAGGCACACCGGTGGTAAAGATACCCTTGACCCGCACGTCCATCGCGTTCATCGCGCCATCGGTGGTGCTGGCCAGCAGGGTCAGGCTGCTGCCGGGTGTGGCCTTGAGGCTGCGGGCCAGACCGGCACCCAGCATGACTTCGGCGTCTGCGCTGCCGGAGACCAGCACTTTGCCCTCGGTCATGGTCAGGAAGGGGCCCTTGACCGCGAACTCGCCATCCGGGTCCACACCGGCGGCCATCATCACGGTGGATTTGTCGCCGTTGCTGATCAGGCCGCTGAACTCCACCTTGGGCAGCACCTGGCGCACGGCGGGGTCGGCCAGCAAGGCGGCGCGCAGCGCGCCCACATCGTCCATGCCGTGCTGCAGGGGCACGTCTTCGTCTTTGGCAAAGTGGTCCGGCTTGCCCAGGATCAGGTGGCCGCTGGTCCGTGCCGCGGCCTGGGCCAGCGCCTGGTAGGTGTAGAGCGCAAAACCACCGGCCAGCAAAATGGCAGCCGTGCCCAGGGCGGCAATTGACACCGTGACGAGTGAGCGGCGGCGGTTGCGCAGCGTGTTTTGTATGGCGAACTTGAGCCACATGTTTGTCGAGATCATTGAATCTTCCCGTCTAGGAGTGCCACCACCCGGTCGCAGCGGCGGGTCAGGCGGCTGTCGTGGGTAGCGATGACAAAAGCCGCACCTTCGGCGTGGCCGCGTTCACGCATCAGGTCCAGCACCTGGTCGGCGGTGTGGGAGTCCAGGCTGGCCGTGGGCTCATCCGCAATCACCAGGCGCGGGCGCTTGATCAGTGCGCGGGCTATCGCCACACGCTGGCGCTGTCCGCCGGACAAGGCATCGGGGCGGTGGTGGGCGTGGTCCTGCAGGCCCACGGCTTTCAACTGTGCAGCTACCCGTTCGCGCCGCTCGGCCGCGGGCACACCGGCCAGGAACAGCGGGTAGTCCACGTTCTCGGCCACGGTCATTACCGGCACCAGGTTGAAACTCTGAAACACAAAGCCCAGTGCGTCGCGGCGCAGGAGTGTGCGCTGGTCCTCGTCCAGGCCGCTTATGTTCTGGCCACCCAGCGCGATGTCGCCGGAGTCTGGCGTGTCGATCAGACCGCAGAGGTTGAGGATGGTGCTCTTGCCGCTGCCGGAAGGGCCAGTCAGCGTCAGCATTTCACCGCGCTGCACGGTCAGGTCCACACCCTGCAGCGCGGGGATCACATGCTGGCCCAGGCGGTAGGTCTTGAACACGCCGTGCATGGACACCACGGCCTGGCTGTTTTTGGCCGCGTTCATGACGAGGAAATATTCTTCAGCAGGGTCTGGGCTTGCGGGGCCTGGGGCGCTTGTTGCTGCACGATCAGGTCCAGGTAGCGTTTGGCTTCTGCGGTGTTCTTGGCTTTGCTGGCTTCTTTGGCGGCGGACAACCAGACCGAACCCTTGAAGGGCAAGGGTGCGGTTGCCAGCAGGGGGCTATCCACCACCTCGCCCAATAGCTTGGCGCCGCGCTCATTGCGGTTCATGAAGCCGGGTACGGCCAGAAAGGTATTCGATGCCACAAATTTCACCTCCAGTACGCCGGGGGTGCCGTGTTGCACCGGTGCGTCATGGGCCGGGCTGAGCATGGCCAGGGCCTTGTCCAGCTGTGCCAGACCGTCCTCTGCATAGGTCATCTTTTTCCAGGGCAGCATGGTCGTGCCGGCCTTCATGGCGGTGGCAGAGCCGGAGTAGGCCATCAGCACCGGGTTGGTCGGTTCACTCTTGAGCAGATCGGCAAAGGCGTCTGCCGCCTGCCCGATGGCCGCCGTGTCACCACTGCTGGCCTGTATGAATTGTTTGAACGCGGGCTGGAATTGCGCCTCGGGTGCGGCCAGTGCGGTAGCGCCCAGGCAGACCATACTGGCGGCCAGCGCAATGTGGCGGATGTGGCGGATAAAAGTGGGGTGCTGGTTCATGGCTGCGTCCTCGTAAAAGTGAATGAGGACTGCAGTGTCTGAACGCCGCGCCGATCGCGCAGCCGCTTTGAGACGAAATGGCTAACCGCGGCGCGAAATGCCGCCGCATGGCGCGAAATTACCGTGAGAGCAACGCGACTTGGGGGGATTTTCCGCCGGGCCGCCCCAAGGAAAATTAGCCCCCCCGGGGGGCAGCGACCCGCGCAGCGGCGGAGCGTGGGGGCTCTTTTAGAGCTGTCCTTCGGTCAGCGTATCCAGCTGGAACTGGCCGCTCTTGTGCCACAGCCAGGTGTCGGTGTAGGTGACCTTGCCCATCTTGATCGGGGCGGGGAAGGGCGCTGCAGAGCGCACCGAACGCTCAATTTCGGCCACCACCTCGGGCGCATGGCGGGGTGCACGCATCCAGCGTATGGCGGTCACGGCGCCGCTGGCATTGATGTCTACCTGGATCACACCGATGGCGTACAGCAGGGGCGGCATTTTGCCGCTGAAGATGCGCTGGGTGTTGCGGGCGTAGAGGTGTGCCGCACCGTCGCGGCGGTAGTCGCGCGGCGTGGCGGCGTACGAGGTGCGTGTGGATATGCCGGTGGTGGCGGGGCTTTGCGCCTGCGCGGGAGGCACAGCAATTGGCGGTGCAGGTGGGGGCTCTGGCGGCACAAGCGGTGCCGGGTTGGTACAGGCAACTACCAGGCTGACAATGCCGGTCCACAGGCTGGCGCGGTACAACTTTTGCAAGAGCATTTTTACGGTTTTCGGTGGTGGTGGGCCAGGGGGTAGATGCATACTGGAGCCTCATTGTCCATTTTGCAACACCACGTAATCCATCGAAAAGGTATCTGAATGTGAGTTTGCAATCCACCTTGCTGGACCAATTGCAGCACGAGCCCGCCGTGCTGGTCACCGTTCAGTCAACCCGCGGCTCCGCTCCGCGGGAAGCCGGCACCTGGATGGCCGTGTTTGCCCACAACACGGTGGCCACGGTAGGCGGCGGTCGCCTGGAGTTTGACGCCATGGCCCACGCCCGAACCCTCTTGATGCATGGCAGTGGAGATGCCGTGGTGCGTTATGCACTGGGCCCCAGCCTGGGCCAGTGTTGCGGTGGTGAGATGGTTTTACATTTTGAAAGAATTGGTGTGAGCGCCGGAACGGACGATGTAGCTGCGCTGCGCCAGCGGCTGGCCCGCACGCTTATTCCCGTGGCATTGTTCGGTGGCGGCCACGTAGGGCGTGCCGTGGTGCAGGTGCTGGCTGCCTTGCCCATGCAGCTCACCTGGGTGGACAGCCGTGACGAGATTTTCCCCAGCGGCCTGCCGGCCAATGTGCAGTGTGAACATTCCGACCCGGTACATGCGGCCGTGGCAGACCTGCAGAGCGGTTCCCGCGTACTGATCATGAGCTTCAGCCACGCCGAAGACCTGGATGTAGTGGCCGCCTGCCTGGCGCGCCAGCGTGCGCAGGCCGACCTGCCCTATGTGGGCCTGATTGGCAGCAAGACCAAGTGGGCGTCCTTTCGCCAGCGGCTGCAGGCGCGTGGGTTTACCGAAGCCGAGCTGGTCCATGTCACCTGCCCGATTGGCGTGTCTGGCATCACCGGCAAAGAGCCCGAGGTGATTGCGGTGGCCGTTGCGGCACAGATTTTGCAAGTCTGTGCTTGAGTGGCGGCAAGCAGTCGAATACAGCGCGACAAAACTGTATACACTTTGCAGCCACACCTGAGAGAACACACTGCATGGAAAGTTACCTGCTGGACTGGGCCAACCTGCTGCTGCGCTGGGTCCACGTCATCACCGCCATTGCCTGGATCGGCTCCTCCTTTTATTTCGTATTTCTCGACAGCAGTCTCACGCCGCCAGAAGACGAAGATTTGAAGCGCCAGGGCGTCAGCGGTGAGCTCTGGGCGGTGCACGGCGGCGGCTTTTACCACCCGGTCAAGTTTGCTGGTGCACCCCCCCAGTTGCCCAAACACCTGCACTGGTTTTACTGGGAGAGCTACAGCACCTGGCTCAGTGGTTTTGCGTTGTTCACGGTGTCCTACCTGTGGAGCGCGGGCACCTACCTGATTGACAAATCGGTGATGGACTGGTCGCCTGGCTCCGCCGTTGCCGTGGCGCTGGGCTTCCTGGCGGTGTTTTGGCTCGCGTATGACGGCATTTGCCGCGTCTTTGCCCAGCGCAAACATGGCGACGCTATCGTGGGCGCGCTGGTCGGCGTGCTGGTGGTGATTGCTTCCTGGCTGGCCTGTCACTGGTTTGCCGGGCGTGCGGCCTTTCTGCTGGTCGGCGCGATGATGGCCACGGCCATGAGTGCCAATGTGGCGCACTGGATCATTCCCGGTCAGCGCAAGATGGTCGCCAGCATTAAGGCTGGTGAGCCGGTGGACCCCATCCACGGCAAACGCGGCAAGCAGCGCAGCGTGCACAACACCTACTTCACGCTGCCGGTGCTGTTTGCCATGCTCAGCGGCCACTACAGCTTTACCTATACGCATCCGCAGAACTGGCTGGTACTGGTGCTGATGATGTTTGCCGGTGCGGCGATCCGCCAGTTTTTTGTGCTGCGCCATGGCTTCAAACTAGGGCGCAACAGCCACCCCTGGCCCTATGCGCTGGCGGGTGTCGTGGTTATTGTGGGTGCGGGCATCTGGCTCAAGCCTGCACCCGTTGCTGCTGTTGCTACAAATTCAGTAGCTACTTCATCAGTATCTGCGGGGGCTCCAGGCCAAATTGGCTATAAGACCCTGCAGGCCGTAATGGATCAGCGCTGTACCATGTGCCACGGCGAGCAGGTCCAGATGAAGAATGTGCGACTGGATTCACTGGATGGCATTCAGCGCAATGCCCAGGCCATTTACCAACAAACCGTTGTCACCAAAGCCATGCCGATGAACAATGCCACTGGCATTACCGAGGCCGAACGCAATCTGATCAAACAGTGGTTTGAGAGTGGTGCGGCGCTGGTACAGTAGCGCCACTTTTCTACCAGGTCCTCTCACCATGCAAACCAAAATCTTCGTAGCGCTTGTTGCGTTGCTGCTTACCGTGTCATCGGCCGTGTGGGCGGGTGAGCGGGGCTACTTTGGGTTCGGCATCACGGTGGACGGTGAAGGATTGATGTGGAACCCGACCCTGCGCTCCGTCAAGATTGAAAGCGTGGCGCCCAAATCACCCGCAGCAC
>JAZKDY010000084.1:0-5500 GCA_040387325.1 Pseudomonadota bacterium
TGAAGATGCTGGACCGCGTGGGCCTGATGGCACACAAGGACAAGTTCCCGGGCCAATTGTCCGGCGGCCAGCAGCAGCGCGTGGCCATTGCCCGTGCGCTGTCCATGGACCCCATCGTCATGCTGTTTGATGAACCCACCTCTGCGCTAGACCCCGAAATGGTGGGCGAAGTGCTGGATGTGATGGTGGGCCTGGCCAAGGAAGGCATGACCATGATGGTGGTCACCCATGAGATGGGCTTTGCCCGCAAGGTGGCTAATCGCGTCATCTTCATCGATGTCGGCGGCCATATTCTGGAAGACTGCGGCAAGGACGAGTTTTTCAACCACCCCGAGAACCGCCAGCCGCGCACCAAGGATTTCCTGAGCAAGATTCTGCAGCACTAAGCAACCGCAAAGAGGATCAAACACCATGCCAAGTGCCAACAAACGATCCATTTCCACACGACTGGCACTCGGGTTTGGTGGTGTCCTGATCCTCCTGATTGCGGTTGCAGCCGTCGGGCAAGTCTCGGCCAAGGCTGTGCAAAAGCGCATGCAGGAGATCACGGGCACCAATGCCACCAAGACCAAGCTGGCCAATGCCATGCTGGCCAGCGTCAACGCTTTGGGCATTGAAAGCCGCTCCACCGTCATGCTGGATGCCGTGGACGCAGCCCGCTCCCAAGACCAGAGCAAACGGTTTGAAGAAAGCCTCAAACGTTACCAGGCGCAGGAGAAGGAGCTGTCCGGGTTGGTGCAGATTGGTGAGGTCAATCCCGAAGAGCAAAAACTGCTGCAGGAAATCACTGACATCAGCCGCAAGATCGGCCCCGAAATGAAAGAGGCCGTAGGCCAGTCACTGGACGGGGACAATGTTGCAGCCAATATGACCCTGATGGTTCGGGTCAACCCCGGCGAGCTGGCCTGGAACCAGAAGTTGGCCGGCATGGTGGAGCTGCAATACGCACGCAGCCAGAAGGCCACGCAGTTGGCCGAGCAGACCCAGGCACAGGCCTTGGTCACCGGCAGTGTGCTGGTGGCCGTGGCGCTGGTACTGGGCGCCTTTATTGCCTGGCGTATCACACTGAGCATCACCGCTCCCATTGGCCGCGCCGTGGTGGTGGCCGAGCGTATTGCGGGTGGTGATTTGACATCGGTGGTCGAGGTACGCATCAACGACGAAACAGGTCGCCTTCTGGAAGCCATCTCCACCATGCAGGACAGGCTGCGCCAGTTGGTCAGCGATATCAGCGCGACCGCCAACAATATTGAATCGTCCAGCGCCGAGGTGGCCAGTGCCACCCTCGATCTGAGCCAGCGCACCGAAGTGGCGTCGCACAACCTGCAATCTGCGGCGGGCAACCTCGGTAATCTGAGCGGCACGGTGGAGCACAGCGCAAAGTCCGCACACGACGCCAACCGCCTGGCCGCTGCCGCCTCGGAGACGGCCGCGCGCAGTGGTGAAGTGGTTGGCAAGGTAGTGCAGCGCATGGACGATATCAGCACCAGTTCACGCAAGATTGCAGACATCATCAGCGTGATCGACGGCATTGCCTTTCAGACCAATATTCTTGCCCTCAACGCTGCTGTAGAGGCCGCACGTGCCGGCGAACAGGGCCGCGGCTTTGCCGTGGTGGCCAGTGAGGTGCGCAATCTGGCAGGGCGCGCGGCCGCATCGGCCAAGGAGATCAAGACACTGATCGGCAACAGTACCGAACACGTGGAAGCAGGCACCGCCCTGGTGGCGCAGGCCGGCCACATCATCCAGGGCATGGTGCAGTCCGTCAAAGACGTTTCCGCCATCGTCGGCGAAATTGCGGTCGCCACCGGCGAGCAAAGTGGGCGCATAGGCTCCATCTCCCACGCCGTCACCCAACTGGATGACACATTGCAACAAAATGCCGCCATGGTCGAGGAAAGTGCTGCCGCATCCGAAAACCTCAAGGAGCAGGCCCGCAACCTCACACGTATTGTGAACACGTTCACACTGAGCCGCGACGAAACTGGCTACGCCAGCCGGACGACTGTGGGCAACGGCGCCACACAACATATGCATATGCAGATCGGGCACAGTTCGCGGGCGTAAACTGTTGTGGTCTTTTTGTTCTTTACTTGGAGTACTTGCAGATGAAACTGAATACTGTGAAAACCGTCGCCACCCTGGTCGCATCGTTGGGTCTGGTCTGGACCGCTCCCGCACACGCCGGTAAAACACTGGATGGCATCAAGGCCCGTGGCCAGGTGATCTGCGGTGTGCATACCGGCCTGGCTGGTTTCTCTGCCGCAGACTCCAGCGGCAAGTGGAATGGACTGGACTCCGACATCTGCCGCGCCATTGCCGCCGCCGTGCTGGGCGATGGTGAAAAGGTGAAATACGTACCCCTGCCAGCGCAGGCCCGCTTCACCGCATTGCAATCCGGAGAGATCGACGTGTTGTCGCGCAACACCACTTTCACACTCACCCGCGACGCATCGCTGGGCCTGAGCCAGACCGCTGTTACCTACTACGACGGTCAAGGCTTTATGGTGCCAGTCAAGAGCAAGATCAAGAGCCCCAAACAACTCAAGGGCCAGACCGTGTGTGTGCAATCCGGCACCACGACCGAGAAAAACCTGACCGACTATTCCAAGGCCAATGGCCTGAACGTCAAACCCGTGGTGTTTGAAAAACTCGAAGCTGTGGAAGGCGCCTACTTCTCTGGCCGCTGCATCGCCTACACCACCGACGCATCGGGCCTGGCGTCGGTACGCAACAAGTCCGCCAAGAACCCGGCCGACCACATCATCCTGCCCGAAATCATTTCCAAGGAACCCCTGGGCCCACTGGTGCGCCGCGGTGACGACGAATGGTTTGCGATTGTCAAATGGGTGGTCTACGGCCTGATCGAAGCCGAAGAATATGGCGTGACCCAGGCCAATGTGGATGCCATGAAGACCAGCCCGGACCCCGTGGTCGGCCGTATCCTGGGCACGACAGAAGACACCGGCAAGCTCTTGGGCCTGGACAAGGAATGGCTGGCCCGCGCGATCAAGACCACCGGCAACTACGGTGAAATTTTTGAGCGCAATGTGGGTCCCAAATCGGCCCTGCAACTGCCCCGTGGTCTGAACAATCTGTGGAACAAGGGCGGCATCATGTACGCCTTCCCCGTTCGCTAAACCGTGAGTCGGCAAGCCCCGCCCAGGAAGAAGAAATTCTCCTGGCGCAGCCAGGCCTTTCGGGGCCTGGTGTACCAAATCCTGGCGGTCACGGCCATTGGCCTGGCCCTCTGGTTTTTGGCCCACAACACCGCAACCAATATGCGGATCCGGGGCATACAGAGTGGCTTCGACTTTCTGACCAGCGCTGCCGGTTTTGACATCGGCGAAAGCCTCTACCCCTTTGACTCGGGCGAAGCGTATTGGCGTGCTTTCCTGATCGGCCTGACCAACACGCTGCGGGTGGCGGTGCTGGGCATCATCCTGACCACCATGCTGGGCACATTGATTGGCATAGGCCATTTTTCACGCAATGCGCTGGTGCGCGGCCTGTGCAGCGTCTACATCGAGGTGTTTCGCAACGTCCCCATCCTGCTGCAACTGCTGATGTGGTACCTGTTGTTCACCGAACTGCTGCCCGCCTCTACCGAGCCCATCATTGCAGGCCCGTTTTACCTGAGCAAGGGCGGCCTGAACTTTCCGATACCCATCTGGGCGAGCGGCCACGCCTGGGCGGCCTGGGGCCTGTTGGCCGGAATCGTACTGGCCTGGTGGCAGCGCCAGCGCGCCATACGTGCCTTTGAGCGCACAGGGCAACCGACCAGCATGTTCTGGAAACCTCTGGCCATTGTGGTCGTCGCGGGCATCGCAGGCTGGTTATTGGGCGGTGCGCCCGCCACCTTTGACAGCCCCCGGCAGGGCGAGTTTGCGATTGAAAACGGCGGCGCACTGACGCCCGAGTTTTTGTCCATGCTGCTGGGCCTGACCGTTTACACCGCCGCCTTTGTGGCCGAGGTGGTGCGTGCTGGTATCCAGTCCGTGCCCCGCGGCCAGGCCGAGGCTGCTGGCGCCCTGGGCCTGAGCCCGCTGCAGGAGATGCGCCTGGTGATGCTGCCGCAAGCGCTGCGGGTGATCATCCCGCCGATGACCAACCAGTACCTGAACCTGACCAAGAATTCATCGCTGGCAGTGGCCATTGGTTACCCGGACGTGGTGTCCATCGCCAATACGGCCATCAACCAGACCGGCCGGGCTGTGGAATGCATCGCCGTCATCATGCTGGTCTACCTCAGCACGTCGCTGCTCACATCATTGCTGATGAACTGGTACAACGCCCGCGCGGCCATAAAGGAGCGTTGACACCTATGGCTGGCCAAACCTTTCAACCCATCGCGGCGAGGCCCGCGCCCGTCAACACCGACGGGCTACTGCCATGGATACGCAGCAACCTGTTTGGCAACTGGCAGACTACCGTAGGCACGGTATTGCTGGGTGGGCTGCTGTTGTGGATCGTGCCGCACGTGCTGGGCTGGACGCTGCTGCGCGCCGTGTGGGAGCCGAACGCCGACGCTTGCCGTGTCGATGGCGCCGGTGCATGCTGGGGTGTCATCACCGAAAAATACCGTCTCATTCTGTTCGGCCGTTACCCGTTCGAAGAACAGTGGCGCCCGCTGGTGGCCACCTTGCTGATGGTGGCCCTCCTGGTGGCCAGTTGTATGCGTGCCTTCTGGAAGCCCTGGCTGGCCATTCTGTGGATTGCCGCACTGGGCACGTTTTTCACCATCATGCACGGTGGTGTGCTGGGCCTGAGCCGGGTCGAGACCGACCGATGGGGCGGACTGCCGCTGACCATTTTGCTGGCCTCGCTGTCCATGTCCATGGCCTTCCCGATTGCACTGGTGGTGGCGCTGGGGCGGCGCTCCAACCTGCCGGCCATCCGCAGTGCCTGCACGATATATGTGGAGCTGATCCGCGGCGTGCCGCTGATCTCGGTGCTGTTCATGGCGTCGTTCATGTTCCCGCTGTTCATGCCGCAGGGCTTCACCATTGACGTGCTGATACGCGTGCTGGTTGGCATCACGCTGTTTGCGGCGGCGTACATGGCCGAGGTCATACGCGGTGGACTACAGGCCATCCCCAAGGGCCAGGTCGAAGCCGCCGCTACGCTCGGCCTGTCGTACTGGCAGACCCAGCGCAAGATTGTGCTGCCGCAGGCCCTGTCCATGGTAGTGCCGGGCATCGTCAACGGATTCATTTCCACGTTCAAGGACACGTCACTCGTCACCATCGTCAGTTTGTACGAACTGACGGGCGCCATGGGCCTGGCGCTGAACTCGGACGCCGACTGGAGGCCCTTCAAGATTGAGGGTTACCTGTTCATCGCGTCCATCTATTTCATCTTCTGTTTCTCCATGTCGCGCTACAGCCGCTGGGTCGAGAAGCACGTCAACAAGAGCAAGCTCCGCTAACACCGGCACCCCCACTTTATGTCCGAACCCATCATCACCTTCGACAAAGTCAACAAGTGGTACGGCAACAAT
>JAZKDY010000085.1:0-1547 GCA_040387325.1 Pseudomonadota bacterium
CAGGTTCCCGCTGGCACACCCAGGGACAAGGCCAGTGGTGCGCCGAGCATTGCCACCGCGATTGCCCGGCCTTGCAGATGTGGCGCGACCATTCGGCTGGCGTAACCCGCCAGCAGCGCCCAAAGCAGTCCGGCAAACACCCCTGCAAAAAAACGCGCCACCAGCGTCAGCCCATAGTGGCTGGAGAAGGCCGTCACGCTGTTGACCAAGGCAAAGCCGCCGATGGCGATCAGCAGCAGGGGGCGTCTGCGCCAACCTCGGGTCAGCAGCGTAAGAGGGATGGCTGCCAATAACGATCCGATGGCGTAGAGGGTGACCAACTGGCCAACCAACGCTGGCGACACGCCGAGGCCTTCGCCCATCTGCGGTAGCAGCCCGGCGGGCATGGCTTCGGTGAGGATGGTGATAAATCCCGCCGAGGCCAGTGCCAGCAGGCCGCCCACAGGCAGGGATTCATGTCGGGCTGTGGCGGCAGCATCAGCCAGTGAAGCGTTAGCGTTCATAGCGCTGTTTCCATGCAAAAGGGCAAGCCCGCAGAGTAGGGGGCTGTGACCGAAGGAAAAACAGGCTAAGGTTCCGAACTTATCGGACGTGGATGTCCGTAATAAGCTGGGGCAAAATCATGGACAGTTTGGGCAGCCTGTCGGTATTTGTGCAGGTGGCGGAGACCCGCAGCTTCACCGCCGCCGGGCGGGTATTGGGTGTGTCGTCTTCAGCCGTGGGCAAAAGCATTGCGCGGATGGAAGACCGTCTGGGCGTGCGGCTGTTTCATCGCAGTACACGCAGCATTACCCTGACGGGCGAGGGCGCGCTGTTCCTTGAGCGTTCACGGCGGATTCTGGCCGAAGTCGAGGCGGCGGAACGCGAGTTGACCGAAGCCAGCGCCACGCCTCGGGGCAAGTTGCGCATCAGCGTGCCACAAGTGCGCGGCTTGCTGATGCCGGTGCTCAGTGACTTCATGCGTGCGTACCCGGATATCGAGTTGGATGTGGATTTTTCCGACCGCATGGTGGACGTGATCGAGGAAGGTTTCGATGCGGTAATTCGTACCGGCAAGCCGGAAGATTCACGCTTGATGGCCCGTCATCTGGGGCATTACCAACTGGTGCTGGTGGGCACGCCGGCTTACTTCGCGCAGCACGGCACACCGCAACAACCCGAGCATTTAAATGAACACGCCTGCCTGCGTCACAAGTTCTGCGCCACCGGCAAGCTGGAACCCTGGCCGTTGCGCCTGGAACCCGGTGCTGCCGAACTGACGTTGCGCACTCCGCTGGCCAGCACCACTATCGAGTCGCTCAACCATGTGGTCCACGAAGGGCTGGGGATTGCTTGTTTGCCCGACTACATGGTCAACCAGGCGGTGCGCGAGGGACGACTGCAACGGGTGCTGGATGATTATCTGGAGCACCGTGGCAGTTTCTGGATGTTGTGGCCATCAAGTCGCCATGCTTCGGCCAAGTTGCGCGTGTTTATAGACCATATGTGCGCAGGGCTTTTTCCTGCAGCCGCCGTACTGTAGCCCTGTGACGTTTTACCGACAGGAA
>JAZKDY010000086.1:0-8090 GCA_040387325.1 Pseudomonadota bacterium
GCTGCGGGTGCACGGCATCCACTGACTACCTGTACCCAAGGACAATAGACCGGGACCTCGGGCTTCTTTAGAGTACAGCAATCTAGTGTTGCTGTATTCGAAGGATTCCCCATGGCTACCAATCAAGTTTCTGCTCAGGCGCGTGGCGTTGTTGTAATTTTGCAGGGCAAGGCCTGGGTGGTCGACGCCAATGGCAACCGCAAAGCGTTGGCTGTGGGTGATGAGGTGCAGGAAGGCCAGCAAATCGTCACCGAAGACGGCACTCGCCTGGAGTTGGCTTTGCCCAATGGCCAGCCTTTGATCGTGACGTCTGGCCGCGAACTGTTGATCGATGCTAATCTTTTAGGCACGGCCAGCACCGACAAATCCGAAGCATCCCTTGTCGATTTGAACAGTGGCGCGGCCGAGGTCGCAAGAATCATCGCCTCCGGCGGGGACCTCTCTACGCAACTGGACGCCACTGCCGCTGGGCTGGGTGGTGGCGACGGTAGTGATTCGCATAGTTTTGTGCGCCTGATGCGGATTCAGGAAGATGTTGCGCCTTTGTCCATTTCCAGAGAAGGCGAACAGGCTGGAGGCCAGCCAGATACAGGCCTGGCCGCGGCTCAATTCCAAAGCAATCCTGTTCCGACACCTGAAGAGGACGCTCCATTCACGCCTACGCCAATTCCTACGCCTTCGCCAACACCCGTTCCAACCCCGGCACCTGGCCCGACGCCTGGTCCTACTCCGACCCCAACCCCAACACCGACGCCGCCAGTCACCCCGGTCAAGAGTGTGCCCGTGGCCATCAACGACGCGGCATCTATTGCAGAAGATACTGCGCCAAATACTGTTGTCGGATCGGTCTTGTCCAACGACACCGTCGGTACAGACGCCAATGCTGCACCGGTAACGGCTGCCAATGTGACGCTGGCCTATGGCTCACTCGTCTTGAACGGTGATGGCAGTTATACCTATGTGCTGAATAACAGCCTGCCATCGGTCAACGCGCTGAAGAACGGCCAAACCCTGACCGACAGCTACACCTACACGCTGACCGACGGTGACGGCGACGCCACCACGGCCACGCTAACCATCACCATCAACGGTCGCACCGACGGCGTTCCTACTATTGTTCCAACAGACGGTAATGGTGCTGCCACCGGCCAGGCCACCGTCAATGAGGCCGGCCTGCTCACCCTGGGCAACACCAGTGAGACAACCACCGGCTCCATCACCATCAACGCCCCCGACGGACTGGCGAGCATCGTCGTCGGTGGCACCACCGTCACCGCTGCCCAGTTGGCAGCCCTGGGCACCACACCGGTGGTGGTCAACACCGGCGAAGGCACCCTGACACTGAACGGCTATGTCGCCGGCACCGGCGCACTGTCCTACAGCTACACCCTCAATGCCGCCCAGAACCAGCCGGCGGCAACCGCCAGCACAGACACCATCGCGCTGACGGTCAATGATCTGGGCGGTGGCACCAGCAATGGGACGTTGACAGTACAAATCATCGACGACACACCGACTTCCATTGCCGACAGCGCCGCCATTTCGGAAGATGCAGCGCCCAACACCGTCAGCGGCTCCGTGCTGACCAACGACACCGTGGGCGCTGATGCCAACGCCACACCTGTAACCGCAACCAGTGTGGCTCTGACCTACGGCTCATTGGTGCTTAACAGCAATGGCACCTACACCTACACGCTGAACAATGCCAACCCGACCGTCAATGCATTGAAGGATGGCCAAAGTCTCACCGACAGCTATACCTACACCCTCACCGATGGGGATGGGGACACCACGACGGCTGTACTCACCATCACCATTGATGGACACACGGATGGTGTTCCCAGCATTGTTCCTATTGACCGCAACGGCGGTGCAACTGGGCAGGCGACGGTTCATGAAGCAGGTCTGGCTTCAGGTACCTTGCATGACGGATCCCACAGCACTACAGGCACCATCACTGTCAACGCACCCGATGGCCTGGCGAGCATCATCATCGGCGGCACGACGGTAACAGCCGGCCAGCTCGGTGCACTGGGCAGCACACCTGTGGTCATTGATACGGGCGAAGGCACCCTGACGCTGACAGGCTACACCGCGGCGACCGGTGCATTAAGCTATGGCTACACACTCAAGACTGAATTGGGCCAAGCAGGTGCCACTGAAAGCACGGACACCATCTCTCTGTCTGTAACGGACATGGGTGGCGACACCAATACCGGAACATTGACTGTGCGCATAGTCGATGACGTACCAGTGGCCGTTGCCGACTCCGCCTCCATCACCGAGGATGCAGCGCCCAACACCGTCAGCGGCTCCGTACTCACCGGCGCAGGCGCCGACACCGTGGGCGCTGATGCCAACGCCACGCCCGTCACCGCCGCCACAGTCGCACTGACCTACGGCTCTTTGGTCTTGAACAGCAATGGCACCTACACCTATACGCTGAACAACGCCAACCCCACAGTCAACGCGTTGAACGTCGGCCAGTCCCTGACCGATACCTATACCTACACCATCACCGACGGTGACGGCGACACCACCACCGCGGTGCTGTCCATCACCATCAACGGCGCCTCCGATGGCGTGCCCACCATCGTCCCCGTGGACGGCAATGGCGGTGCCACCGGCCAGGCCAGCGTCAATGAGCTGGGCCTGCTCACCGTGCCCAACACCAGCGAGACCACCACCGGCTCCATCACCGTCACGACCCCCAACGGCCTGGCCAGCGTCGTCGTCGGTGGCACCACCGTCACGGCTGCCCAGTTGGCAGCCCTGGGCGGCACACCGGTTGTGATCAACACCGGCGAAGGCACCCTGACGCTGAACGGCTTTAATGCCGGCACCGGCGCTCTGTCCTACAGCTACACCTTGAACACCGCGCAGAACCAGCCTGGCGCAACCGACAGCATCGACACCATCGCGCTGACGGTCAACGACCTGGCCGGTGGCTCCAACACCGGCAATCTGGTCGTGCAGATCATTGACAGCACCCCAGTGGCCGTTGCCGACTCCGCCTCCATCACCGAGGATGCAGCGCCCAACACCGTCAGCGGCTCCGTACTCACCGGCGCAGGCGCCGACACCGTGGGCGCTGATGCCAACGCCACGCCCGTCACCGCCGCCACAGTCGCACTGACCTACGGCTCTTTGGTCTTGAACAGCAATGGCACCTACACCTATACGCTGAACAACGCCAACCCCACAGTCAACGCGTTGAACGTCGGCCAGTCCCTGACCGATACCTATACCTACACCATCACCGACGGTGACGGCGACACCACCACCGCTACCCTCACTATTACCATCAATGGCGCCAACGATCGACCGCTTGCAGTGGCCGATGTCGGTGCCGTGAACGAAGATGCAACGCTCACCACCACCGCACTAACAGGAGTTGTACAGGGTACAGGCACAGACACTGATGGCGACAACGCTACAGCCTCTTTGGTAGTCAGTGGGGTTGTTGTGGGCGCTGGAGCTGTCACACAAGGCGCGGGTGTTGGCGTTTCCCTCACCGGTACATACGGGCACCTGATATTGAACGCCAACGGTAGCTACACCTATGTCGCAGATCAACCTGCTGCAGACGGACTGGCTGTAGGTGCGACCGCAACGGACGTCTTCACGTACACGGTCAGGGACCCTGGTGGTCTGCTCTCCAACTCAACCACACTGACCATCACGGTCACCGGAACCAATGACGCCCCTGTCGCTGTAGCCAATGCAGGCGCAGTGAATGAGGATGCAACACTCACGACCACCGCGCTGACGGGTGTCATTCAGGGAACACCTGGAACAGACACCGATGTGGACAACACCACTGCATCCCTGTTGGTGAGTGGCGCAGTGGCGGGAACAGGCGCTGTGACACAGGGATCCGGCGTCGCAACATCATTGACCGGAACCTACGGCCACCTGACCTTGAATGCAGATGGCAGCTACACCTACGTGGCAGACCAACCTGCCGCAGATACCCTGGCTACAGGCGCTACCGCCAACGATGTGTTCACCTATACAGTGAAAGACCCTAGCGGCCTGGTCTCCAATACGACCACCCTGACCATCACGGTCACCGGAACCAATGACGCCCCTGTCGCTGTAGCCAATGCAGGCGCAGTGAATGAGGATGCAACACTCACGACCACCGCGCTGACGGGTGTCATTCAGGGAACACCTGGAACAGACACCGATGTGGACAACACCACTGCATCCCTGTTGGTGAGTGGCGCAGTGGCGGGAACAGGCGCTGTGACACAGGGATCCGGCGTCGCAACATCATTGACCGGAACCTACGGTCACTTGACCTTGAACGCAGATGGCAGCTACACCTACGTGGCAGACCAACCTGCTGCAGATACCCTGGCTACAGGCGCTACCGCCAACGATGTCTTCACCTATACGGTGAAAGACCCAGGCGGCCTGGTCTCCAACACGACCACACTGACCATCACGGTTACCGGAACCAATGACGCCCCTGTCGCGGTAGCCAATGTGGGGGCAGTGAATGAGGATGCAACGCTTACGGCCACCGCGCTGACGGGTGTCATTCAGGGAACACCTGGAACAGACACCGATGTGGACAACACCACTGCATCCCTGTTGGTGAGTGGCGCAGTGGCGGGAACAGGCGCTGTGACACAGGGATCCGGCGTCGCAACATCATTGACCGGAACCTACGGTCACTTGACCTTGAACGCAGATGGCAGCTACACCTACGTGGCAGACCAACCTGCTGCAGATACCCTGGCCACAGGCGCTACCGCCAACGATGTCTTCACCTATACGGTGAAAGACCCTGGCGGTCTGGTCTCCAATACGACTACCCTGACCATCACGGTTACTGGGACCAACGACATACCAACCATCAGTGCCAGTCAAACCAGCACTGTTTCTGAGGAAGGATTAACTGGCGGCATTGTTGACACTGCGGGAACGCCCACAGATGCGACCGATTCCACCGTCAGCAGCGGCCAGTTCGCAGTCGCTGACCTTGACAATGCAGAAACGGTAACCCTTGGTGTGCCCGCAGGCAGCTATACATCGAACGGCAGCGCCGTCACCTGGGCACTATCCAATACAAACCACACGCTGACGGGTACAGCAGCGGGTCAGACGGTGATGACCGTTGTCATTGACGACACCGGGAACTACACCACCACATTGCTCAAACCCATTGACCACCCAACCGGTGGTGGTGAAAACCTGCAATCCATTCCGATCACCGTGACGGTTTCGGACGGCACCGCCAGCAGCACATCCACCCTGACCATCAGCGTGGAGGACGACGCACCGTCCGCAACACAAACCACAACCTCCGTGACGCTACCCAATGTCAACACCAACATCCTGCTGACACTGGACGTTTCGGGCTCAATGGCGACCACCGACGGCGGGGGCGGGAAAACCCGCCTGCAACTGATGAAAGAATCCGTCATAGGCCTACTGGATGGCTACGACAATCTCGGCGACGTGCGCGTACGCATCGTCACGTTCTCGACCACGGCTGCGGAGCAAGGCACCAGTTGGGTGGATGTAGCCACGGCCAAGACCATCGTCAATGGTCTGGCCGCTAACGGCAACACCAACTACGATGCCGGCGTCTCCACTGCCCAAAACGCATTCAACGACAGCGGCAAGTTGGCCGGTGCACAGAATGTTTCGTATTTCCTGTCCGACGGAGAACCCAATCCAGCCACCAGCCGGATTGATCCAGGAGCAGAAACCACCTGGACCAACTTCCTGAGCACCAACGATGTCAAGAGTTTCTCGTTCGGCATGGGAACAGGCGCGACGCAAGGCGCACTGGACCCAATTGCCTACGACGGACTCAACAACACCAACGCCAACGGCGTTGTGGTGTCGGACATCGCCCAGTTGCCACCCATCTTGCGTGACAGCGTGGTCGCACCCACTACAGGCAACGTCATTGGCGGTGGACTGGGTGCCTCGGTCGGCTTTGGCGCAGATGGTGGCTTCCTGCAAACGCTAAGCGTTGATGGCAGTGTCTACACGTTTAATCCAGCAGCCAACAGCGGCACAGGTGCCGTTACAGCGACAGGCACAAATCGCGGCGTCTTCGACACCGCAGGCAACACACTGACAGTCACCACTCTTCTGGGCGGCAGTTTCGTGGTCGATCTGGATACAGGTGACTACACGTACACCGCAGCACCAACCATTACCGTACCCCAACAGGAGAGCATCTCGTACACGGTGCTGGATGCCGACGGCGACAGCGCCAGTTCGACACTCAGTATCAATGTCAATCCTCCCCTGGCTACCGCCACCATACCGCCGAACGTCACTACCGTCAGCAGCCCCACCGTACTCGAATCCACTGCGGGTAACACGACCAGCCTGGTCTACACCGTGAATCTGGACATCATGACCGGCACGCCCACGACATTCACCTACAACCTGAATGACGCTGGTGGCGCTGGCCGCGCATCGGCATCGGACCATGGTACGGTTACTTTCAGCAACGGGGTAACCCTGAGTGGAACTACGTTGACAGTACCCGCCGGTGTCATCAGCTTCACGGTCACCATACCCACGACCACTACCGGCGGCACAGAAGGGTCTGAGACCCTGCCGTTGACCATTGGCGGAGTCACCGGCACGGGGACTATTGCAGAAACGGGCAGTTTCAACCCCAGTATTGCGATTGACAACGTTACGGTCAATGAAAGCCAAGGCAATGCGACATTCACCGTGTCTCTTTCGCAGGCGTCGGCCAATACCGTTACCGTTAACTACAGCACCAGCAATGGCACGGCCACTTCCGGGTCAGACTACACGGCCAAAACTGGAACCGTAACCTTCGCGCCGGGACAGACCACCCAGACGATCGTGGTCAACATCACCGAAGATGCTGCGGTAGAACCCAACCAGACCTTCAATGTGAATCTGAGCGGCGCGTCAAATGCAACCATCCTCGACAACCAGGGTGTTGCCACGATTGTGGACAACGAGCCCAAAATTTCGATCAACGACGTGACAGTCAACGAAGCCGCGGGCACAGCGACCTTCACGGTAACCCTGTCCGACTCTGCGGCATCGAATGTCACGGTCCAGTACAGCACCAGCAATGGCACCGCGACTGCCGGCTCGGACTACACGGCAAGGGCACTCACCACCCTGACTTTTGCGCCAGGCGAGACGACAAAAACCGTTACCGTCAACATCACCAATGACACAACGGTTGAATCCAACGAGACGTTCAACGTCAATCTGAGCAACGCCTCCACCAATGCCACCATCGTGGACGCCGTCGGCGTGGCCACCATTGTGGACAACGAGCCCCGGATTTCCATCAACGATGTCACCGTCAACGAAGGCGCAGGCACGGCAACATTCACCGTGACGCTGTCTGAGGCGGCTGCAGGAAACGTGACGGTGCAGTACGCCACCGCCAACGGCACAGCAACTGCCGGATCGGACTACACCGCAGCCGCGCTCACGACGCTGACCTTCGCACCCGGAGAAACCAGCAAGACCATTACCGTGGCCATCGCCAATAATCCGGCGGTGGAGGGCACCGAGAACTTCACCGTCAACCTGTCCAACGCATCGAGCAACGCCACCATTCTGGATGGCGCGGGCGTCGCCACCATCGTTGACAACGCCCCGCTTGCGGTGCCGTTTGCGGCACCGATGATGGCGATGTCCACCAGCGCGCCCACATCGACTTCGAGTTTTAGCGATCTAAATGAAGTGGTGAAAGTCAACGAGGACAAAACTTTAACGGGCAGCGTGCTTGACGGCACCACCAGTGCCAACGGTACAGTCACGGTGTCCTCGTTCCAGGTAGACGGTGACACCTACGTATTCAAGGCTGGTGAAGCAGCCACCGTGGCGGGCGTCGGCACCTTGCTGATCAATGCGGACGGTAGTTATACCTTCACACCCAAGGCAGATTACAACGGTTCGGTTCCGGTAGTGACCTACACCATGACCGACGGCGCCAACAGCGATACCTCCACGCTCAGCATTTCCGTGACAGCAGTCAACGACTCACCCGTTGCAGTGCACGACACCGCTAACGCTACGGCTAACACGCCGGCCACGATTGCGGCATCCACTCTCCTCAT